>CAYGUN010000216.1:0-5180 GCA_964353025.1 uncultured Bacteriovoracaceae bacterium | reverse complement strand
TAAAGCCGAAAGATAAAATTGTAGAAATAAACGGGGACTCAACATTAGGCATAACTCTAGAAGAAGCTGTTAAGAAAATGCAAGGACCTCCTAATTCTGTTATCAAACTAGGTATTAGTCGTGAAGGGCATGATGGTATAAAAGTGTTTAGTCTAAAAAGGGCCAAAATTACAATAAAGCCGATTAAATATGAAGTTGTAAAAAATAATTTTTCTTATATTAGACTTACTCAGTTTCAAAAAAGATCAGCAAGCTCCATTGTAAATGCTTTAAAAGAAATGAAGGAGAAAATGGCTAAGCACGGAGGGATAAAAGGAATTATACTCGACCTGAGAGCTAACCCGGGTGGCCTGCTTGATCAAGCGGTGGATGTTTCTTCAATCTTCTTAGAAGATGGCGTCGTTGTCTCAACAGAAGCACGAGATCCGACTAATAAAGACATTCGATATGTGAAAAAATCAGGTTATAAAGACTTAAAAACACCATTGGTCGTTCTTATTAATGGTGCATCTGCATCAGCTTCTGAAATTGTAGCGGGGGCCTTGCAGGACTATAAAAGGGCCATTATTATGGGGAGTCAATCATTTGGTAAAGGTTCCGTTCAAACTGTTGCTCAAATTGATGATGAAAATGGAGTTAAACTCACTATTGCTCAATACATGACTCCGAAAGGAAGAAAGATTCAAGCGGTTGGAATTAAACCTGATGTTGAAGTGGCAGATATTGACTACGATATTATTTTGAAAAACCAAAAGATCTCAAGCTTTATAAGAGAGAAAGATTTAAAGAATCACTTAACCGCAACTATTGAAACAGAAGAAGAGAAAAAATTAAGACTTGAAGCAGAAAAGAAAGAGAGAAAAGAGAGAATAGCAAAGATTAGAAAAAGAAGAAAAGATAAGGACTTAAAAGAAGAGAAAGACGAAGATGAAATATTTAAGAAATATGACCCTAATAATGATTACCAAGTCATGCAGGCAATAAACTACATAAATACATATAAAGTATTTGAAAATTTCATTTCAAATAAAAAAATCTAGTTAACTAATCATTCACAAATAAGCTTGTAAAAGATACTATTTCAACATGGAACCAATTAGTGTTTCAGAGTTTGTCTCTGACTTAAAATTTACTCTCGAAGAAAATTATAAAGATAATATTATAGTTGGAGAGATTACTAACTTTAGTCGTTCGAGTGCTGGACATTTTTATTTTACACTCTCTGACAGTGAAGCTGCCATGTCGTGTGCTTTATTTAGAGCAGATGCCATGAGAAATTCTTCCATTAATAGCATGAAGGATGGAGACAAAGTTGTCATAGTTGGACCCGTAAGTATTTATGCTAAAAGAGGAAGCCTACAAATAATAGTAAAGCAAATAAGAAAATATGGTGTAGGGGATTTAAAAGAAAAATTTGAACGCCTAAAGAAAAAGCTGGCAGGTGAAGGGCTCTTTGATCTTGCAAGTAAAAAAGGAATTCCCTTATTACCTAAAAAAATTGCGGTCATTACCTCTGCCCGTGCTGCGGCCCTAGGCGATTTTTTAAATGTGATAAAAAGAAGAAGTCTTTGGTTTGATATTCTTATTGTTCCTGCCGTTGTTCAAGGGGAGCAATCTGCTCGCTCGATTATAAAGGCATTAGATATCCTGCAGAAAAGAGATGATATTGATGTTTGCGTTCTAACCCGTGGTGGAGGCAGTTTAGAAGATCTATGGTCATTTAATGATGAGGCCCTGGCACGTAAGATTTTTGAAATGAAAATTCCTGTGATATCGGCAGTCGGTCATCAACAGGATTATACTATTAGTGATTATGTAAGTGATTTGCGTTGTGAAACACCAACGGCAGCAGCTGAGATACTTTCTCAAGAACAGACAGCAATTAAAGATAAACTACGCTATTTAAAAGAGTCACTACTGTCTAAAATGAATCGTCAAAAGGCACAACTTAGTTCTATTCATCAAAAATTTCATCCTAAAATGTTACTGCAAAAATTGTGGGGTTATTTATTACTGAATAAGAAAAAACTTGACCGCCTTAATTTGAAGAATCGCTTCTTTGAATTAACCAACTATTATGATTATCAAATGGAATTAGATGATTTTAATGCACGATTAAAAGGTTCATTATTAATGCGATTTGAAAAATCAAACTCGCAGCTAGAGCGATTATTTCATGTCTTAAATACCGCGTCGCCTAAAAATACCCTTAATAGAGGATATTGCTTTGTTGAGAATGAAAAGGGAAGTGTGATAGCATCTAAAGATAAATTTGATTCCGTGTCAAAAAAACAGAAGTTTGCAATAAATTTTCATGATGGAAAGTCTTATGTTGAAAAAATCTAAATCTTTATTATTTCTTATTTTAACACTTACTCTTTTTCAGTGCGCAGGTCCTAAAAAACTAACGGATGAACTAAATGGATTCAAAGTGAAAACTATAACCTTAGAGCCAGGGATGGTGCGCTTTATAAAATTTAATATTCCTCAAGGCTTATCAGATGTGCATCTTTTGTGTGGTGATAAGGAGATCATATACTATGAGGTAGAGGGAGAGGCACAAGCTTATTTTTCAGAGAGTTATTTTTCACCCATGAAACCTTATGACTGCCATTTTGTAAGAGGAGAGCAGTCAAAACGAGCTTTTAGGGTTAAGATTCGTCCTTATAAATACAAGGAAGAAAAATTAAGGGTTGATAGTAAAAGGGTCGTACTTAACAAAGTGGATATGGCCCGAGTTGAGAAAGAGAGAGAAATATTAAAGGGGGTCTATGAAGTCTCTTCAGTGCAACCTTACTTCAAGGGCCCATTTAGAAAGCCTCTCAGTTCATATATAACAAGTCATTTCGGAACCAGAAGGGTTTATAATAGAATCAAAAAAGGACAGCATTTAGGGATTGATTTTCGCGCAGCAGTGGGAGTTCCTTTACCAAATTCGAATAGAGGTAAAGTCGTTTATGCTGGAGATCTTTTCTATACAGGTAATACCATCATTATTGACCATGGGATGAGTATTTTTACTATCTACGCACATATGTCTGAAGTATTAGTCAGCAGAGGAGATATCGTAGAGCGGGGCGATATATTAGGTAAGGCCGGAAAGACAGGAAGAGTAAGTGGACCACATCTTCATTGGGGTGTTAAGGTTCAAGGGGATAGAGTATCTGGCTTTTCTTTAATTGAAGCCAGTAAAAAACAATTTTTGCAATGAATAATTTTTCACAAGAATCTGTAACCGATAAAAGCATTATACCTGTTTGTATTGATCTCGATCTTAAAGAACAGGATGAGTTGTTATTTAGTCAGTTAGTTGAAGAGACAAAGCATTTCTCACAGAAATTCATTCATTCGCCAAGCGATTGGCTTAAAACTTATGAAAGTACGGTATTAAAAGAAAATCTCTTTCTTATTACTTCCGAAAATAATCTTTCTTCTTATGCGGATACTGAAAATAAAAAAAATATCTTTTTTTTGGAAAAACAAGAGCTCTCACTTTTTTCGAATGAATCTCTTCTCGATTCGTCTAATAGCTATCAGAAAGTGGATATTCATGAAATTAAACTTTTGCCTTATCGTTTGGAGAAGAAATTTTATGATGATCTAAACGAAAGACTAGTTTTACATAAAGAGAAGTCATTTAAATGTCTAAGGAAAGTAAAATCAAGGGAAAGTAAATATCATAACTATTTATCTAGTAAGTTACTTAATTTGAAGAAAAAAACAAATGAAGTCCAGGTCATTGAAGAATTGAACCGTTTTGAGGAATTTAGTTTTCAAGTGAAAAGTCGAGATGAACTTAAAATGGGGATTATTAATTTTTGGTTCGAGTATTTTGGAGAGGAATTATTTTTCCTTCAAGTTCATCAAGTAGGAGAACTTAAATCAAGTTCATGTCTACTGCCCGTCATTGTTAATAATGAAATAGAAGAATTTATTCATTTAAATAACTTTGAATACAAAGAACAAAGTTCTTTTGTTTTGGTTCATTTATTTCGTATTTATTCGAGCTTCTTTATCCGGGATGGGCTTATCAATCGTTTCGAAGATGAACATAAGATATGGGAGAGTTCATTTTTTAAAATTAAAACACCTATGGCCTTATTTAATGAACAAGGCGATTTAATAAGACATAATAACAAGTTTATTAATTTAAGGCTTAAGGCAAAAGACTGCCTTCAACTTGAAAATGATCAGACTTTAAATATATCTTCCAATAGCTATAAGGTATTTAAAAAGGAAATAGATTTTAATAACTCAAAAAGTTTATTTTTTGTCTTTTTATCGGGAAATCATTCTAATTCAAAAGAAATTTTGGCCACATCCAGTGAAGAGCTTGGAATTGTGAGTTCTTCAATTGCTCACGAATTGAATAATCCATTAGCGGGTATTTTAGCGGCCTTAACTGTTTTTGAATTAGAAGATGATATTGAAGATGAAACGAAAGAGCATCTTCGAGAGATGAAGAAAGGGGCACAACGTTGTCGCGATCTTATTCAAACATTTTTAGGCTTTTCAAAAATAAAACCAGTAGATATTAAAAATATTCAATCTAAAGGTCACGAACTTGCGATGAAGTCTTTTGAGCAAGCATTTCATTTGATTCGATTTCGCTTAATAGAAAATAATTTAAAATTGAATGTGATAAGAAAGAACATAGATAGTTTTGGTCATGCTTTTAATGGCTCAGTTCTCGCAATGGTTTTCTATCTAGTTCTAGGAGAAATTATTACAGCTTTTTCCCATTACCTTCTTGTTTCCCATACTGATAATAAGACCCTCAATGGAGAAATTATTGAAAATAAAAATTATATTGAGATCAAACTTTATCAAGATTTCGAATATAAAAATCAAATAACAGATTCTAAGCTTATCCAACACCTTGTACGCTACCTAGGGTTAGATCTAACTCTTGATGAAAGCATTAAACTTTTACCTTCAGCTGAGAGATTCTTGATTAAAGATGAGACATTGGAAAATCAAAGCTATTAACATTTGCCATTAAAAATTTATCAATCCTTGCCATTTCATTTTGAAATGAGTGTTTGAAGGATTCTTTGTCTATAAATAAATGATTATCTGTTTGTTGGATTTTTTGAATATATGTAGAAAATAAAGGCCCTAGAGGCTTTAAAAATAGAATTTTAAAATTGAAACTTCTTGATGAAAACAGAGAAAAGTGT
>CAYGUN010000215.1:0-5185 GCA_964353025.1 uncultured Bacteriovoracaceae bacterium | reverse complement strand
CTTCGGCTAAGGAGCTAGGCGTAAAGAAGTTTGCAGAACTAATAAATAATCATGCCACCGTTTTTATTAAAGGCAGTCGTTCTTTACAACTAGAGTCATTAATAGATATAACATAACTAATTCAAAGGTTTAGTTATGTTATATCATCTTCTGTATCCGTTAAGCGATAATGTCGCTTTGTTTAATGTTTTTCGTTATATAACGGTAAGATCTTTTATTTCTTTTATCCTCGCTTCCGTTATCTCAATTGTTTGGGGGAAGTGCTTCATTGAATTTATGAAAAAGAAGCAGTTTGGGCAGACTATTAGAGAAGATGGGCCTGAAAGCCACTTAAAGAAGAAGGGCACGCCTACAATGGGTGGAGTCTTTATCGTTGGAACAGTATTTTTAACTTGTGCAATTGTGGGTAATTTCAACTCATGGTCTTTTCTTGCGACTTTACTTATTTTGTTTTCCTATTTTTTGCTTGGCTGGCTTGATGATTACTTAAAAATATTAAAATCAAACTCAGACGGAGTAGCCGGTAAGATGAAATTACTATGGCAGTTTCTTGCCTCTGCTTTAATTACCTACTTCTTAATCCGAAATGAAATTATAGATGGCCAGATTTACTTACCCTTTATGAAGGAATCAGTTGTGGATTTGGGTTATTGGTATATTGGCTTCTCCTCAGTTGTCATTGTTGGCTCAAGTAACGCAGTGAATCTTACTGATGGTCTTGATGGCCTTGCTATAGGTCCAATAATCACCAGTTCGGCTACTTTGGGTTTACTGGCTTATGTTGCTGGGCATTATGAGATTTCAAATTATTTATACATTCCTTTCATTGACTCAGCTGGAGAATTAGTTGTTCTTGCGGCGGCAATTGTTGGAGCAGGAGTTGGTTTTTTGTGGTATAACACTTACCCAGCTCAAGTATTTATGGGTGATTGTGGTTCACTATCTTTAGGTGGTGCACTAGGAATGATGGCCGTGTTTACTAAAAATGAATTTCTTTTTGTTGTCATAGGTGGAATTTTTGTTATAGAAGCATTATCAGTGATTATTCAGGTAGCTTCATTCAAGACAAGAGGGAAAAGAATTTTTAAAATGGCCCCAATCCATCATCATTTTGAACTACTTGGATGGCCTGAACCAAAAGTTATAGTGAGATTTTGGTTGGTTAGTATAATTTTGGCAATTCTATCTATTGCTACACTTAAATTAAGATAATGAGGTTATATGTCTATCCTTGATAAATATAAAGGAAAAAAAGTTCTTATTGTTGGTCTTGGAAAAACAGGATTTTCTCTGATTCATTTTTTCAACAATCTTGAATGCAATATTAAAGTTACAGATATTAAGCCAATCTTTGATCTTAACAAACAAGTGAAAAGGCTTAAAAAGATTCAACCAAATCCAGGAATGACGTTTGGTGAACATAGAGATGATGATTTCATTGAAGCTGATCTAGTTGTATTTAGTTCTTCTGTTGATCCAAACCTTCCACAGCTTCAATTGGCTCGTCAACACGGTAGAGAGGTTTATAGCGAATTTGCATTTGCTTATAACCATTGTCAAAAACCAGTTATTGCTGTTTGTGGTTCAATGGGTAGAACTACAATAGCTCATATGGTTGGCTATACTCTTAAAGTTGATAAGAAAAATATTTTTGTGGGTGGTACAAGTGAAGAGCCATTCATTAACTATTTGGCATTACCGAATAAAGATGAAATTGATTATGTCGTGGTTGAGGTTTCTCCTTTTCAACTACAAACGTTAGACAATTTCCACCCAGTCATGGCCATATTCCCTAACCTTGATGAAAGATTCACTCCTGGTAGGTTTAAGTCTGCTGGAGAATATTTTGAAACGGCACTTAGTGTGATCAAAAATTTAACATCCAATGATTTTTTAGTCGTTAATTTTGACAAGCTATCCGGTAACTCAATTCTAAGAAGTGCTGATACTCAAACTTTTTGGTACTCAAGAAAATCATTTGTGAACATTGGTGTAATTAATGAAATTCAGGGGACTCATTTTCATGAGAAGAGAATCCACTCTAATATTCATTATTACTCTGAGTTTAAAGTAAGTCAGATGAGAATTGTTGGTGTAAATAACAGAGAAAATTTACTTGCAGCAATAACTGCATGTAAAGCACTGAAAGTTTCAGATACAGCGATTCAGGCTTGTATTCAAAAATTTCCAGGTATTCCAAATAGACTTGAATTTGTTACTGAAAAAAATGGTGTAAAATTCTATAACGACTCGAAGTCTGAGAAAATGGAAGATTTAAAAAAGAGTTTAAGTGCTTTTAAATCAGGAGTTATTTTAATTGCTGGTGGTAAGGATTCTGAACAAGAATATGAGAAATTCATTGATGCTATAAACGAAAAAGTTCGCCTCATGGTTTTAGTAGGTGAATCTAAAGAAAATATGAATAGGGCAATAGGGGATTCAACTCAAACTTTCCTTGTGGGATCATTTGATGAGTCTATTTTGCTTGCTTATCAAAAATCTAGAACAGGAGACACGATTGTATTGTGTCCGGGTAATGATGCCTCAGATGTTTTTAGAGATTTTGAAGAAAAAGGCAATTACTACAAAAAGCTTATCTTTCAACTCTAGTATTTTTTCTTTTTATCTCTCAAGATAACCTCGTATAATATAAGTCTATGGATAATAATCAGGGCCACAGACTTTCCTTGTATTTCATGGGCCATTTAGCGGCCTTGCTCATCATTGGAATAATAATGGTTTATTCCTCAAGCTATATCTATGCAAAAGAAGTCATGGGAAGCTCTGTTCACTTCTTTTTAAGGCAAGTCCTTTTTATTATTATTTCAGTGAGTTTTTCTTTTATTGTAAGTAGAACAAAGGCCTCTTTTTGGTATAAGTACGCTTATCATATCAATTACCTACTTGCTTTCATGATTCTTCTAACGTTGGCTGATTTTAGTGGTGAGTCTGTTAATGGCTCATCAAGATGGCTTGGAACATCAGCTATTCGTTTTCAGCCAGGTGAATTTTTAAAGATGAGTATTATGCTTGCTTCAGTTAAATACTTTTTTGAATATAATCTAGTGGATAGTAAACAGAAGATAAAAAACTTAGCTTGCTTATTTATTCCTCTTATTTTACTTATTTTACAGCCTGACTTTGGAACATTCTCTATCTGCTTGGCCATCATTGGTTTTGCTTGTTTTCTTAGTGATTTCCCAAGAAAGTATTTTTATTCTTTATCAATATTAAGCTTAGTGGGTGTTTGGTTTATTCTTATCTCTGAATCTTATCGCGTAAAAAGATTACTTAGTTTCATGGATCCTTGGAGTGACCCACAAAGAAGTGGGTTTCAAATCATTCAATCCTATTTAGGATTTGCTAATGGCTCACTTTTTGGACAAGGCCTTGGTAATTCACATGAAAAATTATTCTATCTCCCAGAGGCCTATAATGATTTTATTTTTAGTGTTATTGGAGAAGAGTTAGGATTTATAGGAATCCTTTTTATAGTGGGAATATTTATCTCATTAATCTACCTAGGGTTTAAAATTGCAATGTCTTCCAAGAGAAAATTAAATCAACTGTTTATCAGTGCTATTGTCTTTGCTATAGGTTTGCAGGCTTTTCTAAATATGGGGGTTGTTTTAGGTCTCTTGCCCACTAAGGGGCTGAACCTTCCTTTTATTAGTTATGGTGGTTCATCAATGTTGGCCAATTTCTGGGGGATTGGATTAATTTTTTCTTTTGTTAACCAATCTAATAATTTAGTAGTAAGCGAGCAGGAAGGTCAACACAGGAATTCATCAAGAAACTACTTTGGCCAATCACACTTAGCCGATTTATGAAAAAGAAAGTAGTCATTGTTGCAGGTGGAACAGGAGGCCATATAAATGGTGCTCTGGCCATTGGTGAACAATTAGAGAGCGACTCTTGGGAAGTACTCTATCTAAGTGGAACTCGCCATTTAGACTACAAACTTTTTTCAGGTACAAATGTTAATCACTTAAAGACATTTCCACTTAGATATAAAAATCCACTTAAGATAATAAAAGCTCTTATTTTTAATTTTTATTATTTTTTAAAATTACTTATTGGATTTATTAAATCACGACCAAGCTTTATTATTGGTTGTGGTGGCTATGTATGTGGACCAAGTTTACTGGCAGGCTTTTTAGTTGGAGTACCTGTTTATATTGTAGAACAAAATGCAGTTATGGGATTAACTAATAAAATATTAGCTTGTTTTTCAAAAAAAATATTTATTCATTTTTCCGAGACTTATGGATTAAAAAATTCTCAAAAAAGAAAGATCGTCGTCTCAGGCAACCCAACCAGGCAGTCAATTCATTACACGCCAGTTGAAGAGAGTGGTCATTTTAATATATTGGTTTTTGGAGGTAGTCTTGGGGCTTCTCAAATAAATGAAATAATTAAATTTGTTGTTTCACAAGAGTTTAAAATCCCTGTAAATATTGTTCATCAAGTGGGTAAGGGAAATCAATTTAATCTTCAAGCAACGGAGAATATTCAATATAAACAATTGGAGTATATTGATGATATGCAAGCTGAGTACGCTAGGTCCCATCTCGTTATTTGTAGGGCCGGAGCTTCATCTATCTCTGAACTAAGGGTGATACAAAGGCCTGTTATTCTGATTCCTTATCCTGCTGCAACCGATAATCATCAGTTCTTTAATGCACAAAATCTTAAATCAGAAGCCTCGTTTTTTGTTGAAGTGCTAGATTATAAAGCAAGTGCCGAGCATAGTGCTTTAAGAATCTTGGAAATAATCAATGAACTTGCCAATAAAGAAAATAAAGGGTCAAATGCACCCGTTGATGTAAAAAATAGTGCAAAAGTTATTATTGATGAAATCAAATCAAATCTTTCCTAGTCTTCAAAAAATTCACTTTATTGGTGTTGGTGGCATTGGTATGAGTGGGCTTGCAAAAGTTCTTAGACAAGCCGGCCATGTGGTTTCAGGAAGTGATTTAAACAATAATCAGTATACGCAAGAGCTTAAGCAGTTAGGTTGTCATATTTACCAGGGACATAGTGCAGAAAATTTAACTGCAGCCGACTTAGTCGTTTGCAGTTCAGCTATCAATGACAAGAACGTTGAATATAAAAAAGCGATAGAACTGAGAATAAAAATAATTAAAAGATCTGAATTATTAAGAATAATATCAAGCCATTTTCA
>CAYGUN010000214.1:0-5250 GCA_964353025.1 uncultured Bacteriovoracaceae bacterium | reverse complement strand
CCTTGGGATGCTCTTGAAGGAAAATATCAAGTAGGTCAAGCCCTTGAAGGGACGATCCGTTCAATTGTTGATTTTGGTGTTTTTGTTGACCTTGGAGAAGAAGTGGATGCTCTTATTCACGTTTCAGATATTTCTTGGACAAGAAAAAATGTGAACGTAAATGATGAGTACAAAGTTGGTGATAAAGTTAAGGCAAAAGTTTTAACAATCGATAAAGAAAACCAAAAATTCTGCTTAGGTATTAAGCAACTAGAAGAAGATCCTTGGAAGAAAATCGAAGAAAGAATGCCAGTTGGATCTCAAGTAGAAGGTGAAGTTATCAGAGTAACTGATTTTGGAGCTTTCGTTGAAGTTGAAACTGGAATTGAAGGTCTTATTCACATCTCTGAACTTTCAGAAGAAAGGGTAGAGAAGGCAACAGATGTTGTTAATAAAGGCGATAAGATTAAATCAGTAGTTATTTCAATTGATAAAGATGCTAAGAAAATTGCTCTTTCATTGAAGGCCGCTGCCGGTGGAGATTACAAATCTGTTCCAAAAGATGAAGTGAAAACTGCAACTTTAGGTGACAAATTTAAAGGTCTAAGCGTTTCAACAAACGAAGAATAGCTATTTCAATAAGTCTTAATCGATGCGGGGCTTCTTCGGAAGCCCTTTTTTTTTACCTTTTGCCTAGTCTTAACTAAGTGCAATTGACTCCCAAAAAGAGCAAGGATATGGTCGTCCAAATTCAAGCGAGGGGAGAAGCATGAAAGTTTTATTTTTATCACTATTATTTGTATCATTAAATTCATTTGCCACAATTGGTGAGAGTTTTATCGTAGATAAAACAACAGGGGAACAAATTGTTTCTCGCTGTTTGGACACGGAAATTT
Organism: uncultured Bacteriovoracaceae bacterium; assembly: GCA_964353025.1. GTDB lineage: Bacteria > Bdellovibrionota > Bacteriovoracia > Bacteriovoracales > Bacteriovoracaceae > CALFYV01. Next base: position 4,375 of record CAYGUN010000214.1, on the reverse strand, counting down.
TTATTCCTGAAAACTGCATGAACGTAGGACTTTATTTAGTGAGTGTAGGAGAAAAAGGTTTGGAAGAAGAACTTCTGACTTCAATCGAGACTAAGATCGTGAGTATTCAATGTGGTCTAAATAAGAAAAATATTTGGATGTGTGAAAGTGAGTATGTGAAGACAGTAGAATCCGTTGATTTGATTGAAGAGGTACAAAAGAACAATTTTTATAATGGTTTTCCCAAAGTAGGGAATCCTGTAGTTAAGTTGGAAGGCTTATCTGATTATAAAGAAGATAATGGTACTCCTCGATTAGTTCAAGGAATTGGATATACTTTTACAGAAGCTTTTCGATTTGCTTTTGAATACCCTGTTCAAGTGGCAGCTTTTTTGATTGTTGGGACTGTTGAAGCCGGAATGTCTGCAACAGTGGCAACTAAAAGACTTTTTGAAAATAGAAAAATTTCTCGCACTCTTAAATCAATGATTTATGGTGGAAAGACAAAACAAGTAAAATTGAATGGTAAATCATTTAGAAAGCTTGTTAACTCACTTTCTGAAGCAATACCTACAATTTAATTTCAAATAATTTATGAATTTTAGCATCCCTGTAATCAATAGGGATGCTCTTTTGAGTAATATCTTGTATTTGATATTTTGCTTGAATCTCAGCGCTTAATTTAAAATCCCTTTTATTAGTTGAAAAATAAAGAATTCCATTCGTACTGAGTCTATCCATACAATCACTAATAAGAGTTTCATGATCCCTTTGAATATCTAAGGTCTTATCCATACTTTTAGAATTAGAAAAACTGGGAGGGTCGAGAATGATAATATCGAATTTATCCTTTTCTTCTTTTATATAATCCAGGATGTCGGCCTTCACAAAGCGGTGCTCTCCTGCTGGGATACCATTGAGTTTAAAATTCCTCATGCCCCATTCAAGGTAAGTATTAGATAAATCAACAGAAGTGACACGAGCTCCACCGAGGGCCGCCATGATACTGATGGAGCATGTGTAGCTAAAAAGATTAAGGACTGCTTTATTGCTAGAGGTTTCTTTTACCATTTTCCTCAGAGGTCTGTGGTCAAGAAAGAGTCCTGTATCTAAATAATCTTTGAGATTCACTTCAAATAAAGCCGAATTTTCAGAAATGGAGAATATTTCTTTTTGAGGTCGCCATTTTTGTCTTTGGTATTGGTGCTTACCTTTCTGTTGAACCCTTTGCTTGAAAAAAATTTGCTCAATTTGAAGCAATTCACTCAGGCTATCTTCAATATCGTGAGTATTTTTTTCTCTTAGGTCTTCTGGTGCTTCTTTCTTGCCTCTCTCATAAACGACAGCACACTTATCGTAAATATCTACAATATAAGGAATTTCTGGTATATCTCTATCATAGAGTCTAAAAGCATTGGATTCCTGTGACTTTATCCATGATTTTAGTTTTTTGAGATTTTTTTTGAGCCTATTTGCTAGCATTGAATTATTCATATGGAATTCAGTATAATGTGACTAGGGAAGAAAGTCTTATTTAGGAATGGTTTATGAAAATTATATTGGGGCAAGATTCAGAAGGGGACAGCGAAGAGAAATCAGGCGTTGCGACCCTTAATAAAGAGAAAGTTGAGCGGCCCAAGATGTACAAGGTTCTTATGCATAATGATGACTACACGACGATGGAGTTTGTTATCTTGGCCCTAAAAAAGTTTTTTAATAAAAATGCAGAGGAAGCTAATGCCATAATGCTTAAGATTCACACTGAAGGTATTGGAGTATGTGGTATTTATACGCATGAAGTCGCAGAGTCTAAAGTGGTGAAAGTAATGAATTTTGCTAGGAAAGAGGGGCATCCTTTAAAATTGTCTTTCGAACCTTGCGATTAACAAAATAGCCCCCATATTATAGGGGTGAGGTTAGTTTATGATCAGTTCTAGTCTAGAAATACTCTTAAATGCTGCTATTAAAAGGGCAAATGAAAAAAAACATGAGTTTTTAACTCTTGAAAATGTCTTATTGTCGATTTTAGAGGACTCTACAGTTAAGGATGTCTTATCAAACTGTGGGGCAGATATCACACTTTTGAAGAAAGAGCTGGCGGAGTTTATTGAAAACTCAAATAATTTCAGTATTTTATCTGATAGCGAAATTGATGATCTTAATAAGAGGCAGTTTGTTAATGAGCAATTAAGAGAATTGGCCAGACAAAGTGGAATTGTCTACCAGCCAGAAATTAGTGTTTCTCTTCAAAGAGTCATTCAAAGATCGGCCCTTCATGTGCAGTCTTCAGGGAAAAAGAGCATTAAGGCCATAAATTTATTAGTGGCCCTGTTTAGTGAAAAAGAGAGCCATGCAACCTACTTTCTTAAAAAACAGGGAGTGACTCGTATTGATATAGTGGAAAAAGTCGCCCACACAGCTGATAAGGCCATTACCAGTGATTCTAGTGAGGATGAGGAGATAGCAGATCCATTACAAAAAGAAGATAAATTCGAAAAGGTTTTAGCCGACTTTACTTTGAATTTAAATAAGCTTGCAGCAGAAGATAAACTTGATCCCACGATTGGACGTGAGGATGAGATAAAGAGACTTGTCCAAATTTTAACCAGAAGAAGAAAAAATAATCCTATTCTGGTTGGTGATGCTGGTGTGGGAAAAACAGCGGTTGCAGAAGGGCTTGCTCACCGAATTGTTGATGGAGAAGTTCCTCAAAGTTTAAAAAATACGACTATCTACTCTCTTGATATTGCCTCCTTACTTGCAGGAACTAAGTTTCGTGGAGATTTTGAAGAAAGGCTTAAACTTGTATTACAAGCTCTTCAAAAGAAAAATGAAGAAGGTGGAAGTATCCTTTTTATTGATGAAATTCATACTATTATTGGTGCTGGTTCAACTAGTGGTGGGAGCTTAGATGCTTCAAATCTTTTAAAACCAGCTCTTAGTAAGGGACAGATTCGCTGTATGGGAAGTACTACATTTGAAGAATATAGAAAGTTCTTTGAAAAAGATGCGGCCCTAAACCGTCGTTTTCAAAAAATTGATATAAAAGAACCTTCAAGAGAAGATACATTCAAAATAATAGAAGGCCTAAAAGATAGATTTGAAAAACACCATGGAGTGACTTATTCAAGTGAGATTGTTCAAGCAGCAGTTGATTTATCAGATAAGCATATTAATGAGAGAAAGCTTCCAGATAAGGCCATAGATGTTATAGATGAAGTTGGGGCCTATATTCAGTTAAAGCCAGAGAAAGAGCGCAATAAAGAGGTTAAATTAGATGATATTGAGTATATCGTTGCTCAAATTGCAAGGATTCCTCAAAAATCAATTTCTGCAAACGAGAAAGAAAAACTTAAAAACCTAGAGCGTGATCTTAAGTTTCTTATTTTTGGCCAAGATGATGCCATTTTAAAAGTAAGTAACGCTATTATCATGTCCCGTTCAGGACTTGGAAATCCTAATAAACCAATTGCTTCATTTCTCTTCAATGGTCCTACAGGAGTTGGAAAAACAGAGCTCGCCAAGCAAATTGCTTTAACCATGGGAATTCATTTTAAAAGAATTGATTTGTCTGAATATATGGAAAAGCATAGTGTAGCAAAACTCATAGGAGCGCCCCCTGGGTATGTTGGTTGTGAGCAAGGTGGAATTTTAACCGAAGAGGTGAACCAGAATCCATATACGGTTTTACTACTAGATGAAATAGAAAAGGCCCATCCAGATGTTTTTAATATTCTTTTGCAAGTGATGGATCATGGCTCTCTGACTGACTCTAATGGGCGCAGTACTGATTTTAGAAATGTTGTTTTAATCATGACATCAAATGCAGGTGCGAAGGAAATGGATTCCGGTTCAATTGGACTTGGACGAAGAGGCACCGATATCGATACTTCCAAGCGCGATCAGGCCGTTAAACGTTTTTTTACACCAGAATTTAGAAATAGGCTGGATGCTATTGTGAATTTTGATAAATTATCTGATGAGAATATCTCCCGTATTGTTACAAAATTCATTATGGAGCTTGAAAATCAGCTTACCGAGAAGAATATTGAGATTGAAATTGATGAAAAGGCCATAGAGTACCTTGCCAAAAATGGCTTTGATTCCAAACTCGGTGCTCGCCCGCTGGCTCGTATTATTGATGAGAAGATCAAAAAAGTTTTGGCCAATGAAGTTCTTTTTGGGAAATTATCTAACGGTGGAAAAGTCAAAATCTCTCTTAAAAAAGAGGAACTAAGCTTTAAATTTTCAAAATAAGGCCATTTTTTAGCTAAAAAATGCCTCTTAAAAGGAATTTTTTTCACTTTTTTTTCATTTTTTTTGTCTTATTTTTCAACACTTATTCCTATGTTTTTGTCATGATGTAAAAAGGCTGTAAATGTTAATAGTCCCTGCC
>CAYGUN010000213.1:0-5357 GCA_964353025.1 uncultured Bacteriovoracaceae bacterium | reverse complement strand
ATCTACCATGGCGGCACTGAGGAGTTTGTTGAAAAAAAATATCTAGATAAAAATGCGGTTGATTTATTACAGAATATCAAACGTTATCAAGATTCAACTTACCAGTCGATCCTCTATCTACTGCCTAGCTTTTCCAAGATTCTTTATGAAGACACTCCTCTCATTCAATTGGATAGAGAAATTATTCCAAGAGAAACGACCGAAGACTTCTCAGTGGATCTTACACAACTTGAATATTTGCTCTATGAAATTCAATTGGAAGAACTTATCCGTTATGTGCGATCTCAAAACTCACTTTTAATTCTTATGACGACACCAATTAATATCACCACTCCTCCAAAATCTACCTGCAGTTTAGTTGAAAATGACTCTACTCGGGCCAAGCTTAATGCAATAAAAAGGCTTATTAACGTTAATGATTACAAAGGGGCCTATAGTAAAATTTTAGATGCTAAACAAATGGAGCCTGGCCACGCTGAGTATAATTATTTGAAAGGGATTATAGAAAAAAAGCTGGGTAAAATGAACCTCGCCAAACATTCACTTGAAAAGGCACGGGCCTTTGATTGCCGAAAATATCGAGGAGATCCCGTTTTTAATATCATCATAAAAAAGTATGCAGCAAAAAATCACCTTCATATCTTTGATATGGAGAAAATGGTCTATGACCAATGGGGTAAGAACGTTCTCTTCTTTGATGAAATCTACCCACAGGATCTTTATTACCAAAGAAGTGCGAAGACATTGGCCAAAGTGATAAAGAAAATTTTAAAGTTATAGTATGAGTAGTAATTATCAAATGCAGCTTCCTAAAGATTCCATCCTTTGCGTGGAAGGAGATACTGACACTTCCTTATATATCGTAGAATCGGGAAAACTCCTTGTCTGCGTGAGAAAAGGAACCCAAGTGATTCCTTTGGCCTACCTAGATGCAGGTGAGTATGTAGGTGAACTCTCTTTTTTTGATGGAATGCCTAGGAGCGCAGACATAATTGCAGTAGAAGATAGCGTTGTCTTAAAAATTCCTTCTGTAGAGCTCACTTCTAAATTTCCTCAGTGGTTGATTAGAATGTGCAAACATATGACAAAGAAGACTCGTCTCTATGACGAAGTCATTAAGTCCAAAGGAATAAAAAAACGAAAGGTGGAGTCAATTAAGCCACTTTCAATTGACGAGCAGCGTCATTTTCTATCACTAATTGAGTCCAAATAGATCCCAACCATTTTGCTTCCAGGCCCATTTGGCACTGAGTAATTTCCTTTTGACACCAAAGAAGTGCCAGTCTGGGAGCGCATTTGCGCGATTTGCCTGCTAAAACTTGGCATCAATTTAGCATATAATAAAGATAGAAGTCTTAAGGAGCAACAAGGAGGTTCGCTCATGAAAAACTTAACTAGAACAGTCTTGCTCGTAACTTTAGCAGCTTCAATAATGTCTTGCTCTTCAACATCCCTCAAGGGACCGAAGAAGCCAGCTGCGAGTACTGGGCAAACAAAATCAAACACAGAAAAAAGTAACAATCTCTCCCTGATGCAACAGCATCAAAACTACCGTCAACTCTTGGTTGGTAGAAAGTAGACTAGCTCTACTTCTAATTCCCGTAGGGCGTACTCTCCCCTTAGGCCCTGCGGGATTTTTACTGCCTTCATAACTTTTCATTTGCATCTTTCTGAACCATACCCTAAATTACCCCATGGATAAGAATCAGTGGAATCCTGAGCTCTCAGAGAAGGAATATTTAATTCCTAAATGGGGACTAGGTTATTTTGGTATCAATAAAAAAGGGAACTTAAGTGTTTACCCATCCCGCCATAATTCTGGTCCAGAGATTGATATGTCAGAAGTTATTGCTGAAATCAAAGAGAAAAAAATTGGCTTCCCTGCAGTTATCCGTTTCCAAGATATTTTAAGATCTCAAGTTAAATCCATTAATAAACTTTTCGACTATATGATCAATGAAGCAAACTACCAGGGTAAGTACTATGGTGTTTACCCGATAAAAGTCAATCAGATGCGAGAAGTGGTTGAAGAGATCATTGATGAAGGTGCTCAATACGATTATGGACTTGAAGCCGGATCCAAATCAGAGCTTATGGCCGTGCTCTCTCAAGAGCTTTCTCCTAAATCACTTATTGTTTGTAATGGGTATAAAGATAAAGACTTTATGCGACTAGCACTCCTGGGTCGAAAAATTCATGGCAATGTGATGGTCGTGGTTGAAAAATTCAGTGAGCTATCAATGCTTATTGAAGCTTCCAGAGAGCTTGATATTGATCCCATCATCGGTGTTCGTGGAAAACTGCAATGCAAAAGTAGTGGGAAATGGGCCAGCTCCTCAGGAGATAAGGCCAAATTTGGTTTAAGTAGTCTCGAACTAGTTAAAACCATAGAGCTACTTAAACAAGAAAATATGCTCCATACACTTAAACTTTTTCATTTCCATATTGGAAGTCAAATCCCTGATATCAGAACTATGAAAAGTGCCATTACTGAAGGCGCTCGAATTTTTTGCCAACTCTCCAAAATGGGAGCTCCAATGGAGTATTTTGATGTTGGTGGTGGTGTTGGTATTGATTATGATGGCTCTCAATCAAATTCGAATTCATCTATTAATTATCAATTTAAAGACTATGTTGGTGATGTTGTTTATTTATTAAAAGAAGTTTGTGACCAAGAAAAAATTAAGCACCCCCATATTGTGTCGGAATCAGGTCGAGCAATGACGGCCCACCACTCATGTGTGGTCACCAATGTTTTTGGACAAGTTGATGTGACTGAAAACGGGATACCTTTCGATGTTACAGGAGAAGAGCATTCTCTCGTTCTAAAAATGAAAGACCTGCATAATGATATTAATCTTGAAAACTTTCGTGAAACTTATCAAGATGCGGCTCAGTTAAAAGAAGAGAGCTTCTCAGCTTTTAATCTTGGTGTTCTCAATCTTAAAGAGAGAACCCTACTTGAAACTTACTTTTGGAAAATATCCAAGAACGTTAGAAACTTTCTTGAAAAAACTGAAAACTCAGAAGAAGAGCTGGAAAAACTTTATGAAGCCCTTTCTCGAAAATATCTTTGCAATCTCAGTATTTTTCAATCAGCACCTGATAGCTGGGCCATTGATCAAGTTCTACCAGTTGTACCTATTACTAGACATAATGAAGAGCCCACTGTTCATTGCCAATTAGCAGATATCACTTGTGACTCTGATGGAAAAATATCTGATTTCTTAGGCCAGTACGGACATCGAAAATTTCTTATGGCCCATGAGCTTAATAAAAATGATGATTATTATATTGGATTATTTTTAACTGGTGCCTATCAAGATGTTATGGGAGATAACCATAATCTTTACGGCAGACTTAATGAAGTTCATGTCTATATGGATGATGAAGACCCAAATGACTTTTATATCGAAGAAGTCATCCAAGGTAACACAGCTGCTGATGTTTTAAAACTGATGCAATATGATCCGACGGAGCTTGCTCGAAATGTAAAGAAGGCCTTGGATAAAAAAGCTAAATCAGGAGAATTGCGTCCCCGAACGGCAGTTGAGCTTACTGATTTCTATGAAGCTTGTTTGAATAAATACACTTATCTTTCTAACTAATCATATTATTGTGCTTTATTAAATGACCGCAAGTTCATGGCCAAGAATCTTTTAATATTCTCACCCATAATAAGCCGAATCTCTTTTTCAGGTAGTCCTGCGTCTATTAAAGCCTGAGTTATCTGACTCATATGAGAAACATCAAAAGGAACCTTTACGGCCCCATCAAAATCTGAACCCAAAGCAATATGTCTTGGACCCACTAACTTTACTCCATACATAATGGCCTTCACAATTGCTTGGACATCTGTTCCACAAATGGCCCATTCAAAAAAGGCGATACCAATCAGGCCTCCTTTTTGGGCAATAGACTGGACCTGTTCATCAGAGAGATTTCTTTCATTATCACACGTGCCTTTTAGTCCTGTGTGAGAACTTAGAACTGGGGCAAGTGATAATGCTAATACATCTTGAATCGTTTTCTCAGAAGAATGGGAGATATCAACAATCGCTCCAAGCTTATTCATTTTAATAATTAATTCTCTTCCTTTCTCTGTCAGTCCATATTTTTTTTCACCATGAGCAGAACCCGCGAACTCATTATCAAAAAAATGGGCCAGTCCAATCATTCTAAAGCCTGCTTCAAAAAGCTTGCCTAAGTTTTCCAAGCTACCATCTAAAGCATGGGCCCCTTCAATTCCTAATAGCCCTGCTGTTATACTGGGGTTATCTACTTTGTCCTTTATATACTGATTCAACTCTGATTGCTCTTTAATCACTCGAAAGTTTTTGTTCGACAAAGCAAAGTGGTGTAACTTTTTTGACTGATATAAGGCCCTTTCAGTATTACTAAACAAAGATTTCACCGGCCAAAGCCCAGACAAACCAAGCCAAAAAATAGAATCAAAATCATGGGACTTATTATGGGTTACGACCCATAAGGGAACTTGAGTGACAACGGTGAAAAATTGCAGTCCCATATTCCCTTCTATCATCCTAGGGATATCCACATGCCCTCTATCGTTTTTCGCACCTAAATTTCTGGCCCCTAATAAACTATCAGCATGCAAGTCTGCGATAAAAAGCTTTTGGTGTAATTCAAGGGCTTCCGCTGTTATTTCTTGCAATTTATAATCGGTTAGCCCATTTAATTTTTTATCTAGCTGAGGTGGCAGGATAAGAAAGAAAAAGGCCAAAAAAAGTGGGCCCACAATAGTTATGCTCATTAAAATTTTCTTTTTCATAGTGAGAATTCTAAAGGCCATTGCGGCATTCGACAATGTCCAATAAACGGCATTTAGTATCCAATCGCTCATTCATTATGGCACCAGCATCTTTTGTACACCACCTAAGTAGCTGATTTTACAATATGTAAATATGGCATACCTCTTGCTCATACACAGGTGGGAACAACAAAAGGAAACCCAAAATGAAAAAGACAAATAAAGAAACTAATGATGGAAAGCAATTTAACTCAGTGTTTTATATGACAGGCATTGTGTTTCAAGCGTTTTTATTCGTTGTCTTTGCCATAACAGTCATGAACTAAAGAAGGTCCCTTGGGAATACTCATTTTTTTTACCAAGTCTGGAGTTCTCCACTTAAAAGGTTCTACTGCACTCAAAAGCTTTATCTTCTTCAAAATATTCTTTATCTTTCTTTCTCGCTTCATTATGGCGGCCCTGCTCTATCAACAACTGCTCATTGCTCAATAAAATTGACTCTCTCAATCTCATAAGTCATCATAAAATAAAAAAGTGAGACTTTATGAAACACCAGTTCATCCCCCTCTTCATTTTAATACTATCC
>CAYGUN010000212.1:0-5397 GCA_964353025.1 uncultured Bacteriovoracaceae bacterium | reverse complement strand
AAACCTTACGAGTTTCCTTAAATTTGCCAGTGACGGCCTTTATGCCGATCAAAATGCAGATGTTCATACAGCCTATGAGATGGCCAGTGTTTACCAACCTTTCACTCAATTAGTTGGGGGCTCAAACGAACATGGCCTAAAAAGGGCCTATGAAGTAGTTAATGCAAACAAAAGCTTTTATAGAAAAGGTAGTTACCTCCAAATTGTTATTATTTCAAATGGAGATGACAATGAAGCTGTCCATAGTGGAGGGTATCTTGATATTAATGCGACGAATGCTCTCGTTCAGCAGAGAATTGATAATCTAAAAGAATTCACCAGAAAATATTACGATGGTCTTCCAGAAGGGTCTGAAAAAACTAATGCTCTTCGCAGTGAGGAGATGAGGTTTTTTACTGTTGTCCCACATTCAAATTGTGGGACAGGTTTTCTCAATGCTACACGGTATAAGGATGCTTCAAGACAAATTTATAATTATGTCACATCAAGCTCTATACCTTATGGCTCAGTTGTCGATTCTCTTAACTTATGCTCTGGAAACTATGCTGATCTCTTAGGACAAATTAGTGGCAATATTCAGCCTGTTATAGTCCCTCATGTTTATAATTGGTGGCCAGTTTCAACTGTAAATACTTTTGATAAAAATAATATCGTCGTTAAGAAAAGCAGTGGTGTTGTTTGTAATAGAGATGATCTAAGCAATGGTTTTCGTTATGAAGATATTCATAGAGTGAATCAAGAAACGAGAGAATCCCCTGCCGCACCAGCTGGTCAGTTTGCAGAACCTTACACCGGATACTTAGTTGAACTCTTTGGTAGTTGTAAAGTGACATGGCCTGAGTGTTTATATATTACTCTTCAAGATCCACCTGTTTATTATGGCTACCTTGACTTAGGAGTGGCCTATACTCCTGATGTAAGTAGTATTTCCATTAAAGTTAACGGAGTTGAAGTGCCACAGGATACTAATAATGGCTGGAGCTATATCGGTAGTTTTGCTGGAAATATTCTCATTGCTGCCCCTGGAGATTTTACAACTCCTCCTCCTGAGCAAGAGTATAAAAGTGGAGCTAATTTTGTGCGCTTCAACGGGAACTCAGCTCCTGCCAAGAATGAAGATATTAGCTGGTCAGTTGCTCCACAATAATATTTAATTTTTTTCTGTGTTTCCTCGTTTCAAAGCAGTTTTAAAACGAATAATAGGAAGGGTTTTCTTTAACTTATCAACATCCACTTGCAGTCTTACTGTCCCTGTATCATCAACAAGGGGTTCACCACAAATACCATGGTGTTCAGCATCCGCAAGGTCTTGAATACCAATGACAATATTTCTTTCTTTAAAATCAGTGAGAATTTGATTAATAACAATTTCAATGGCCTCAACTTTGGGATTTACTTTTTTGATATGTTCTAAAATTTTAATTAAAAACATTTCACACTTAGCTGAAACTTTCACTTTCTTATCTTCTTCTAAAAATCTCTCTGCATTAAGCTGAAGAAATATTTGTCTCATCATCTCGAGGTTTTTAACAATAATATTTTTTTCAATAGCATCTTCTTCACCTTCAATGTGAATGTATTGAAGCTCCTCTAGGATTAAAAGAAGAGTGTCCATTTTGACATCTAAAAGCGTGTAAACATCATTGGCATAAAAACTTAAGGTTTTTTTATCCAAGATAGCACCCATCGGATGAGTCTTCGCATGGGCCTTAAAAACCAAGAACATAGTACCCAACATTTTAACAACTTCAATGGGTTTTAAAAATTCATATTCAGCTTGTTTGCCTCCGTAATTAAGGCCGACACTATTTGTTTCTAGTTCTTTCACTCGAGCATTTGTCTTTCTTAATCTCTTGGCAAGAGTGTTGATGATAGTTTTAAACCAAGGATTAAGACCTGACATTGTTTTGGCAAAAGCAGTAAACGAAATTTCAATAATCTCAGTTGTGACCATGGCAGAAGCAGAGCAACTCCTACGTCCCCCACCATCATCATCAAAGAAGGCCATTTCGCCAATAACTTCACCTGTTCGAAGTACTGCTATTTCAACAAAGCCGCGACCTTTGGGTTTATAAAGTCTTAATTGTCCTTTTTGGATAATATATAAAGAGTCGGAAGGGTCTCCATCATTAAATAGCACTTCAGATGGTGCTAAAATTCTTAAACCTGATTTTCCACTTGCTTTTTGCTTCGCTTGCGTGGCCATCTAACCTACTAATATTCAAGATTATAAAACTATAGTCTCTCTATTATAATACTTAATGCCTCTCCACCGCCAATGCAAATTCCGGCCATGCCTATTTTTGCCGCCTTGGCCTCCATGGCATTCATAAGAGTTACCAGGATCCTTGCACCAGAGCATCCGATGGGATGTCCCAGTGAGACGGCTCCTCCGAAAATATTCACCTTTTCATGGGGAATATTCAGCTCTTTCATAGCAACCATGGTTACAAGAGCAAAAGCCTCATTTATTTCGAATAAATCGATATCTTTAATTGTTAGACCTGATTTCTCAAGATTTTTTTTCATGGCCTCAACTGGTGCCGTTGTAAACCAAGTTGGATCTTGTGCATGTCCGGCCCATGAGAGAATTTTAAATTTAGCTTGAGTTTTATATTTTTCAGAACCCAAAATAAGTGCTGCTGCTCCATCGTTGATGGTTGAAGCATTGGCGGCTGTGATCGTTCCATCCTTTTCAAAAGCGGGACGCAAAGTAGGAACTTTATCAAATTTTACTTTCGAAGGCCCCTCATCATCAGAAATAACAACATCACCTTTTCCTGATTTGATAACGACTTCTGAGATTTCATTTTTAAAAACTCCGTCAGCTTGTGCTTTTTGAGCTCTTTTGAAAGATTCTATTGAGAATTCATCTTGAGCTTCACGAGTAAGCTTATATTTTGTCGCACACTCTTCTGCACAATTACCCATGGGTCTATCTGAGTACACATCCCATAGGCCATCCCATTGCATGGAGTCTTTAATCTCACTTGGACCAAATTTAAAACCATTCCTATAATTTGGTAAAAGCCCTGGGGCCTGAGACATATTCTCCATTCCTCCGGCAACAACAAGATCTTTCTCATCGGCGAGAATTGACTTTGCCCCCAGAATGACTGATTGAAGGCCTGAGCCACATACTTTATTAATAGTCGTGCACTCCACAGATTGAGGAAGCTTTGCAAATAAAGCGGCTTGCCTCGCAGGAGCTTGCCCCACCCCAGCTTGCACTACATTTCCCATAAAAACTTCTTCAATGTCTTGAGCTTTAACCCCTGCTTTTCCCATTGCACCTTCAATAGCAATAGCACCTAGCTTAGGAGCACTAACGCTTGATAAACCACCCATAAAGCTACCAATTGGAGTTCTCGAACCTGATAAAATATAAACGCTCATACTGTCCCTCTTTTATTGTTTTTAGCTTTTTATAGACTTTTATAGGCTTTTTGGCTATTGATGGAGTAAGTCAAAATGAAGGAGAAACCTAGATGTTTTCTAGAAAAAACTACGCTGTAGATGAAGGCGGTAATATCCCTGATGAGTGGAAAGCAAAAGTTGCGGCACTTTTAAATCAAAATTTTAAAGAGCATTGCGAAACTCAAAAAAAGAGTTTTGACGTATTTGGTAAAATTTACGTTGATGAACTGGTTATTGTTGTTTCATGGTTAGAAGATAGTGATTTCAACCAGGCCCCTATTTCGCTTTTCTTGTCAGCAGATATCTTTGAACAAAAAAATACAGAAGAAGCACTAAAACACCTGGTCGATATTTCAGGATTATTTTTCGATGAATTCTTTTCTGCTGATAATTGGGATGGGTATGAGCCTAATTGGAAAGAAACAAGTTACAAGAAAAATGATTACTACTATAAAATTACTCGAGAAAATGTGGCCTTAACGATGGAAGCAGATAAACTTTTAAAAGAAAATAATCAGAAAAATCAATGAAGTTTATTATCATAAGAGAATGACTCCAATTCATCACAGTGCTACATCTTAGTTTGTAAAAAAATTCACTTGGAGAAACTAGATGAAAACAATGATAATAATAGCATTTACATTAGGGGCATTCTCTTCATTTGCAACAGAATCAAAAGTTGTATGTACATCAGAAGATTCTGTTACAGACACTCAAGACTTCGCTTTAGAGCATGCGAAGTATATTAATATTAAAATAGCACAAGCCAAGAAAGAAGGATTCACAATAGTCTCTGCCCCCACAACGCTTAGCTCATACAGTGGTGTAACTCGTTCTATTTGCGTAACCGTGACAAAACCACAGTAATAAGTATAAGAAATTTATAAATTTTTGATTTTTCTTGATGGCCTTGAAACTTCATAGATTTCACCACCATTAATGAGAAGTACACTATAAAGATCGCTTTCCTTAATCTCTGACAGTTTTTCCTGCATCCTCTCTAAGGTCTTGATTACTTGGGCCTGGTCAAATCTATTCTCAAGTTTAACAACAACAACAAGAGGTGGTGCTTTACTAAGCTTAAACCCTAAAATTGACATATTTGTCGCATCCTTCTTCAAAAACGGAGCATTGCCTTGTAACCATCTGCTTAATGTCTTTTCATTCTCTCTTTTCATGACTTGGTAAAAATTACTTTTAAAATTATTAAACTTTTTATCTTTTACCAGCGCTTTCATTACAACGACTTGAACTTTCTCACTCAAATCAAGCGAGTCTTCATCTCCAAAGATAGACTTTAGGCTCACTCGAGCTTTGGGATATAAAACACTATCTCTAAATAAAGTTCCATCAACACTTGGAACAGCTGCTCCATTTAAACTGGGAATATGCAGATAGCTTAAATTTGTTTTACCTTGCAACCAATGGGAAACTTCCTGAGCAGCTTTAATCTCATGCTTAAGCCCTTCTACCCCCTCAACATAATAAAAATGCTCGTTCATCTTTATTTCATATGCTGGCTCGGAAATTATTCTGACCTCTTGCTGAACTAACATTATGTATTGATCACTTAAGGTTTGCGCTTTTGTAAAAAACCTAGGGCTACAGTTTTTACTGTGTGATTTATTTTTTGAGTGACTTCTCTTGGAATTACGTCCACCAGCAAACCCTTCTGTTAAAAAGCCTGTGAGTAAAAACAAAAGAAGAAATGACGAGAATATTTTCACAGGATTAACGTAGCGCAAAAAAGGGCGATTGACTCGCCCTTTTACACTTATATGATAATCCTTACATAGCTATAACTACTTGATTTAATTAGCCTTCTTCATCAAATGAGCTAACAGCTGTTCCTGAGAACTTGCTGGTATCGATAATATCGTCGTCATCATCTTCAGAATCACCCTCTAAGTCGATATCATCTTCAAAATCAACATCGGTTGCAATCTTAAGCTCATTAAGCACCTTGTAAAACTGCTTATC
>CAYGUN010000211.1:0-5403 GCA_964353025.1 uncultured Bacteriovoracaceae bacterium | reverse complement strand
GAATAAAAATAATTAAAAGATCTGAATTATTAAGAATAATATCAAGCCATTTTCAAGGAATTTCAGTTGTTGGCAGCCATGGCAAAACGACAACAGCTTCAATGATAAGTTACGTTTTGAGTTATACACAGGTTAATGCTTCGTTTATTGTCGGTGGTTTAGTTAAAAATTTAAAAACTCATGCCTGTTTAACTGAAAGTGACTACCTAGTCTTTGAAGCAGATGAGTCTGATGGGTCGTTTAATCTCTATAGTCCCCAAATATTAGTTTTAACAAATTTAGATAATGATCACATGGACTATTATAAATCGGTTGATTCACTTGTTGATTCTTTTCAGAGTTATTTAGAAAAATTGTCAGAAGAAACGGTTATTGTTTACAACAAGAGTAATAAACTCCTTTCTCGTTTAAATTTTGAAAAGTTTAAAAAGATCTACTCCTATAGTTCAAAAAGTAAGCAGGCTTCTGTTTATTTAGATACTGAGGAACCACTGGGTAGTGGTGAATTTACTCTTAGTTTTGAAAAGAGTTCCTATGTTTTTAATTCTCAATTGCACGGAATTTACAATATTGAGAATTTGATGGCTTCATTTTTGGTTGCACAAGAGATGAAAATCCCTATGAATTTTATTCAAGAAGCTTTTTCTACGTTTAGCGGTGCAGGCAGAAGACAAGACTTAATTTATAGTAAGGGTAATGTTTTTATATATGATGATTATGCTCATCACCCGACTGAAATTGAATCAATTATTTCGGCCTTCAAAGATAAAAATACATGTGTTTATTTTCAACCACATCGATATACACGCACTCAGCAGTGTTGGAATGAATATTTAACTTGTTTTGATAATGCGAATAAAATTTTCATACTTGATATATATTCTGCAGGTGAAGAGGAAATTGATGGAGTAACGGGGCAATCCCTAGTTGCTGCAATAAAAAAAAGAAATCCTTCTTTGGATATTAACTATTCAACCTCGATTGAAGAGAATTTTTCTACTTATAGTGAAAAAGAAAGAAATTATCTATTTTTGGGAGCAGGTTCAATTAGCCACATGATTAGAGAGGTTGTAGATGCTCTCGAATGAGGTTTTAAAAGATTTTAGTCATCCAGAAGTTCACATTGAATTTAATGCAAAATTGCAAAAGCATAATACGTTGAGACTTAATGCCAGAGCGATACTTATTACTATCAACTCTATTAATGGTTGCTCGACGCTAATTCAATTTTTAGTTGGAAAAAAAATTGAATACCGGTTACTTGGTTGGGGTGCTAATCAAATTGTTTATAATAACCCTGATTGGGTTTATTTAAAACTCAACTTTCCTTTAAAAAAAGAATACCTGCAAGTTTACAGAGAGAATTATATTCTGCCTGCGAACACTTCACTATCATTGTTAACAGCAACGGCTAAAAAATTTGGCCTTAAAGGGTGGGAAGTTTTTACGGGCATACCGGCTTCTTTAGGGGGAGCTATTGCAATGAATGCAGGAACTCGTCTAGGGGAGTTCGGTGATTTAGTGGATTCTGTTAAGGTTATGGATATTCAGGGCGTTCTTAGGGACATTAAAATAAATAAGTCCTCTTTTATGTACAGAGGAAATAATTTTATTCAGGACGGGGAGATAGTTATTAGTGCCGTGCTGAAACACTTTGGCAGAGATGAAAAGATCCCCGACGTTATAACCAACTACTTAAAGCTTAGAAATGATACCCAGCCAATTAGTAGTAAGACGTGTGGGTGCGTGTTTAAAAATTCATCTAGTTTACCAGCTGGAATGGCAATAGATGCGCTGGGCCTAAAAGGTAGAGTTTATAAAGGACTGAAAATTAGCCAAATTCACTCCAATTTTATTGAAAACCTAGGCGAAGCAGATTCTGAGAGCTTTTTAGAATTCTCGTCTTTTATAAAAGAGCATTTAGAACGATACTACGGTTTTGAGTTTGAATTAGAGGTTAAAGTCTAATAAGATCTAAGTATGAAAATAATATTGCTTGCCTTTGTCGCCCTATCTATTTCCTATGCAAAAATAGCAGAAAATAACAAAGTTAGATATAGAACGTCGTTTGGTAGTTGCCCAACAAAGGTAGTGGGTTCTCTCACTTTAAAGCTGGTTAAAATATTTGAAGAGCAGGGTTCGTTATTAGAGTTGAAAAAATTTATCATTAAAAATGGAGCTAAGGATAAATATTATCTTTCCAGTTATGATATACAATACGATCCCATGACTAAATTCCTCAAGTTTTCCTATCAATGTCCAGAGCCCCTAGTTAAAGTCCAAATCTATAAAGAGAATGAAAATAAATCGTATTCAGCAGTACTTGTCTCAAATGGTAAGCTTTTTGATGCTGTCTATGAAGTGCTACTTAGAGCTGATAATAAGTTAGAGGCAGAGTTACCATCATTAGTGATTCCCATAGAAGATATTGAGAAAGATATTCTTAAAGATATTAGCGCCTTAGTAGGAGATCTCCCTTTTAATTTTAGAAAGGATATATCGGAAGTAATACTGGATGATAAACATAATATCACACTAATTCTCTCCATTAATAACAAGCCAATTTCAGTCTTTCTTGGTCGGAATAATTGGACTGATAAGTTGAGTAAATTACAAAAGATTATTGCCTATATGGAGAAAAAGAAAAAGATCCCAGTAGTTATAAATATTACCAATCCAAAAAAAGTTGTTGTCAAGTTCTCTGACACCCTTTAGCATTTAAGTACGGGAATTTTTTTCCCGTAGCAAGGATGCAAATGATAGAGAAGGGAATCTCATGAATGATAAACAAGTCGTAGTCGCCCTGGATATCGGAACAACAAAAGTCTGTACAATAATTGCCCAACATCACAATAATGAGCTAGAGATAATTGGCGTGGGTTCA
Source organism: uncultured Bacteriovoracaceae bacterium (assembly GCA_964353025.1). Classification (GTDB taxonomy): domain Bacteria; phylum Bdellovibrionota; class Bacteriovoracia; order Bacteriovoracales; family Bacteriovoracaceae; genus CALFYV01. The sequence goes on along the minus strand of CAYGUN010000211.1, from coordinate 2,519 downwards.
CACCCAAGTTATGGTTTAAAGAAAGGCTCTGTTATTAATATTGATAAAACAGTTCGCTCAATCCGATGTTCTTTAGAAGAAGCCAAAATGATGGCAGGAATTTCAAACTTAAACTCAGCAACTATAGGGATAGCAGGTAATCATATTTACTGTTTCAATAGCACTGGGGTTGTTCCTATTAAAAATAGAGAAATTTCTCATGCGGATGTTAGTAAAGTAATTGAAGCTGCTAAGGCCGTTGTTATGCCATCGGATAGAGAAATTTTACATGTTATTCCACAAGAATTTAAAGTTGATAATACTGAAGGAATTAAAGAACCTGTTGGGATGCATGGAGTAAGACTAGAAGCCAACGTTCATATTGTAACGGGGCTAGCTCCTTTGATTCAAAACCTAGTTAAATGTGTAGAGCAAGCAGGGATTGGAGTTGATGGGGTTGTCTTACAGCCAATAGCATCTTCACGTTCTGTTTTGAGTGAAGAAGAAAAAGAAGCCGGAGTTGTTCTCATTGATATAGGTGGTGGGACAACAGATCTAGCTGTTTGGAAAAATGGAAGTCTCATTCATTCTGAAATAATTCCTGTTGGTGGTAATCATTTTACTAATGACTTAGCGGTTGCTTTAAAAATCCCACATAATGAAGCTGAAAGAGTAAAAGTTCATCATGGATGTGTATTAGCAGAAGGATTAAACCAATCAGCGCATATCACAGTTCAAGGTTTATCAGGAACAAAGTCTCGAGAAGTTCAATTAAGTGTTATTGCAAATGTACTAGGTGCAAGAGCTGAAGAATTATTTCAAGTAATTGATGACACAGTTAAAGATAAAAATTTAATTAATCAAATAAATGGTGGTTTTGTTATTACTGGTGGGGGAGCTTTAATTAAAGGTCTTCCAGAACTAGGAGAATATATTCTTGAGAAACCAGTAAAACTTGGATTTCCAAAACCATTTGGTGGCATGACTACTATTATGCAAAATCCAAAGTTTTCAACAGTGCTTGGTCTACTTTTAGAGTCAGAGTCGCCAGCATTTTCAAAAGAAAGCTCTTCTGATTTTCAGACTAGTGATATTATTTCAAAATTTAGCAAATCGTTAAAAACAGTATTTAAAGAGATTTTTTAATGGAGGATATTATGTTTGACATCGCCGATAATGAACAGATTAAAACTGGCGCCAAGATTAAAGTCATTGGTGTTGGTGGAGGCGGTTGCAATGCCGTGAATACAATGATTAGGGCCGGACTTGGTGGCGTGGAGTATATTGTTGCAAATACTGACTCGCAGGCACTAAACGCAAGCTTAGCGCCAACCAAGATTCAATTAGGTACTGATATAACAAAGGGCCTTGGTGCTGGAGCGAATCCTGAAGTAGGAAGAAAAGCAGCTCTTGATGATTATGAAAGGCTAAGTGAAATCATTGAAGGTGCTGATATGGTTTTTGTTACTGCCGGTATGGGTGGTGGAACAGGAACTGGAGCAGGACCTGTTATAGCTAAACTTGCTAAAGAGCTTGGTGCACTAACTGTAGGTGTTGTTACCAAGCCATTCATTTTTGAAGGAAAGAAAAGAATGAAGCAAGCTAATCAAGGGATGGAAACACTTAAAGAATGTGTTGATTCATTGATTACAATTCCAAACCAAAGGTTACTAAGCCTTGCTGGTGAAAACTTATCACTAGTTGAAACTTTTCAAAAAGCAGATCAAGTTCTTTTAAATGCGGTTCAAGGAATCTCAGATTTGATAAATAATACAGGTCTTATCAACGCTGACTTCGCAGATGTTTCAACTGTTATGGCCAACAAGGGCATGGCATTAATGGGAACAGGTATTTGCTCAGGACCAGATAGGGCAGTAAAAGCGGCCACTGAAGCCATTAGCTCACCACTGTTGGAAGATATAAGCATTGATGGTGCGACTGGGATTATCATAAATATTACAGGTGGCTCATCTCTAACAACTCATGAAACAAATGAGGCTGTGACGTTAATCATGGAAGCGGCAGACGAAGATGCTGAAATTATTTTTGGAACTGTTATAGATGAAGATATGGATGATGAAATTAAAGTCACTGTTATTGCGACAGGACTTGGGGGCCACTCCGAAGCAAGAGTTTCTCATGAGCCTGTAAGAAATTTTGCTCCAAAAGAAGAAGTATCAGATAGTTTTACAGCTCGCTCAGAAGAAGCACCCGCGGCATCATTTGAAAGAAGAGAGATTGCTACTGAGAAGAGGGAAATGCCAAGAACTCGCCCTAATTTGGTAAATGCAATCAAAGAAGCGGCTTCTATGTACGAGTCACAAAAAGATGAAAGCTCTCATGAAGACGAAGCTTCAGCAGCTGAGGAAAGAAGAACTGAACTTCCAAGCCGTGCTCGTTCAATTGCTGAAAAGCTAGGCTTTATGAACTTTGAAGAAGATGAATTTGATACTCCCTCTTATATGAGAAGAGACGGAAATCCTGAAAATAGACTTTAAAATTTAGTTAAATTATTTATAAAAAAAGGGCCTTCAAATGGG
>CAYGUN010000210.1:0-5431 GCA_964353025.1 uncultured Bacteriovoracaceae bacterium | reverse complement strand
AATGCTCTCCAGAGACAATTGGAAACAATTTGGAATGCACTGATGATGAAATTTTCTCCGGCGTAAAATGTCTAAAAAAAATCAGTTGCCGGTTTGGTTTTGACTTCATTGATGGAGGGAATACTATTATTTGTAGCTGCCCGAAAGGCTCATATTTTTCAAGTGATAAGAAAAAATGCCTTTGCTCCTCAGATAATCAGCTCCCATCTATTAAAGGGCAGTGCAAGGTCAACTACTGTAAATCCAATAAAGTTTATGAAGGGAAGGCTAACTGCGAATGCTCCGATGAAACGAAAAAATTTGTCAGTAAAAAAGTGAAAGGGAGATTCTTATGTCGTCCATTGTGTATCATTGATAAAAAATACTCTAAAGAAAAAGAAAGAAGCTGTGCCTGTCCTACTGATAGTATAAAAGAAGAATCAGAGGATAAAAGCTTTAAATGCTTGAAAATACAAAAGAATACCAAGAAAGCAAAATAGCTTGACCATTATTTCTTGCACTATATTTTTCTCCTACTCTAGGCCATCACCTAAGTATAAACCATTGATATTAGAGATAAATAGTCTTTTCTAGAAGGAATTTTCTTTCGCTGCTAAATAGCTGATTTATAATAAAAATAGCTTATTACTAGTTCTAGAGAGGGGTAAAACCATGAAAGCAATTATTTATTTACTTATGTTAGCTATAACTATTCCACAATCGATGGCCAATCCGCGGGCAAAGCAAAGAGCACAACAAAGAGCTCAGGAAGCTGCTGCAACTCGTACCGTTGTACCGGGTAATCAATATAGTAACGATAATATTCAACAAAAAAGGGAAGAACAACGAGGAACTCAAGTCAAGGATTTCATGACCGATAAATGTCCTTCTGGAACTGTCTATAAAATGGGACAAGGCTGCCAATGCGCTAGTCCAACTCAAGAGATAGTTAGTGGTGCCTGTGTTTCTAAATGTACCACTGGCATGGCCCGTGACCATGCTGGTGGATGTAGCTGTACTAATCCCAACCAAGAACAATATAATGGTAAATGTGTTAATAAGTGTAGTTCTAATCAAACCAGAAACGACTACGGTATTTGTGAAAATTCAGCTTGTACACCAAGTGCTCCAAATGAGTATATAAAAACTGATAAAACATGCGCTAAATGTACAGGAGAGATGGTCCTTAATAGTGCACAATCAGGCTGTGTAGCTTGTCCTGCAGGAAAAATTCCTAAAGATGATAACTCTGGATGCAAGGATGACCTTGGTGGAGGAACTTCTATTTGTACCAAGACACAAGCAATTATAGAAGGAAAATGTGTTGCTTGCCCTCCCGGCTCTTTTCGAAACCTTAATAATCCTACTACTTGTGTATGTCTGCAAACATTTGGCAACCGAGAAGACCAAATTATTGTTAAGCCCGGTCACCTGTGTATTAATCCTAATTTGGATGGTGGTACAGACGGCGGTACAGATGGTTCAATCTGTATTCCTACCAAAACATGTGACGCTAAAAAAATCGAAACATGTATAGGAGTCTTCGCTGGGATTGATAGCTGTGGAAAAAATTGTGGCAATGGAGTAAAAACATGCACTGTATCCGCAGCTGAAACTGGCTGTAAAATTACAGGTGGAACATGGGCCGGCTTTACTTGCTCATGCCCCAATTCAAAACCATGGAATGGAACTAAAAATAAATGTGAAGCACCATCTGCAACAACAGGCTCAAGTGGAGGTGGTTCGGATTTGCTGGATAAAGAAATACTTAAAGTAAAAGAAGAGTAAATTACACAAAATTAAGTTGATAGAAGCAAAAAGGCCTCCGTATTTAGGAGGCTTTTTTGCTTCTGGAATAATTTTCTCCCTGATATCAAAGACTCAATCACTATAAAATGTAAGAATATGAAATTACAGAAATTCATATTTTTGCTTATCCTAGCAACCCCCTTCGCTAATGCTCTCGACACTAATGATGTCCTAGAATTTCGTATTATTAAAATTTTACCAAATGGCACGATTATCATGAACCGTGGAGCCGATGATTACATAACAGAAAAAGAGCATATTAAAATTAAAATTGGGAATAAATTTATTGCCAGGGCCATAGCCGTACAATCAGTAGTTGGGATTTCGTATTGGAAACTTTACCGAATTGCAAACCCCGATTTAATAAATACAGATAGACTCTATTCACTTCATCCTATTTCAGAATCAGAAATTCCAATTTATGCTCAAGAAAAAATTCAAAGTGTTAAATATAATGACCAATTACAAGAACATCAGCATAAACTTATGAATAATATTGCTATCAATAACGAAAAATTAATTTCTGACCTCCCTCCTGAAATGGACGCAATACCACCAGATCACTGGTACCGCTATATGAGAAAAGAACTTACTCCGGTTGAAAAACCAGAATATACAGAAAGAACTTTTTCAGATGGAATCAAGTGGGATAACCTTTATTATTCTATCTATGCTTCCCCCTATACGATTCAAAGAGTTAATAATAATAAAAGTATTAACTATGGTCTAAGCCTAGGAACAAAAAGAAATGAAAAATATGAGCTTACTTATAATTTTTCTCAAAATGTAGAATCTCAAAAATCCAATTTTGATTCTGATAAAGTTGTTAACTTTTCGACATCAACTAATATCGTATTTGATGTTAATCGAATTACTCCTAAATTTTCTTATTTTATGCTTGGTGAGTACTACAGAGTACGAAACAGTAGCGCTCAATATGGGAGTATTTACCCAGTTAAAAGCCAGGTACGCCTTGGTCTTACTGGCTTAAAATACTATATTGTTGAAAATGGCCCGACCCTTTCCAAGTTCGATATCTCTTATATTCCTATTCTTGAAAAAAGAGTCAATGAAACCATCGGTTTTAACCCTGATACATTTGAAACTGAAATCCAAGAAGTCTCTAAAACATCTCTCCGGCATTCCCTTAGGCTTCGTATTAATGGTGCCATTGATGATAAGACTTTTTTTTACAACACTCTCTATTATAGACCGAGAATGGATACAGATACTTATGACATTGATTTTCAGGATGTTGATATGAATAATAGTTTTACTTTATCTAGACAAATTAGCAGAAATGTCTCGTTTGAATATAATAATACTTACTCTTATGATATTCGCTTAAAACGTGAAAATCCCGACTATGAGATTGAGCCCATTAATATGATCCACTCTTTTAATCTGCGCTACACAGTTCAATAAGATACTCTGTATTACCTTCTTTGCCTTTTATTGGGGATATCGTTTGTTGCTTTATTCTATAGTTTTTTTCAATTAATTTTTCACAAACTTCATGAAAAACTTTTTCTGAAATATCTGGCTTTAGCACTGCTTTTTTTCCCATATTTTCTTTGCCAGCTTCAAACTGAGGCTTAATAAGAATCAAAGCACTGCCCTGATTTTTCAAAAGAGACATGATTTTATCAATGACTTTTAAAATAGAAATAAAAGATAAATCGACCACACAGAAATCGACCTTCTCTTCTATTTCGACTTCATTAATATGAGTCCCCTCAAGATTAATAATTTGTGGACTATTTTTAAGTTCACTATGAAGCTGATCATGGCCAACATCAATGCAATAAATTTTAGAAGCTCCTCTTTCTAATAAGGCTTGAGAAAAACCTCCCGTGCTGGCACCAATATCAGCAAAAACCTTTCCTTGGACTTCAATTTTAAAAGCATCTAGTGCTGTGATTAATTTATAGGCCCCACGAGAGACATAGGTTTCACCTTGAACTTCTAGCTTGTCTTCATCACGAACCTTGGTACTTGCTTTTGAGACATTTACTCCATTGCAAAAGATGACACCTTTTTCAATCAAAACTTGGGATTGAGATCGTGTTTGAGTTAATCCTCTTTGAACCAGGGCCTTATCAATGCGCTCACTCAACTTCGATTTCTCCCTGAAAAACAAGCTGTGTAGGACCAATGAGAAAATAGTTTTCACCATCAAAATCAACTTTAAGCAAACCACCCTTAGTCTCAAGTGAAATAGGAAATTTCCAATTGTAATGAGAGTTTAAAACTTTTGCACAGGCCATAACTCCAGTTCCGCAAGAATAGGTTTCAGCTTCTACCCCTCTTTCATAGGTGCGAACTTTGGCAAGCCCTTTACTAACAGTAGAGATAAAATTGATATTGGCACCTTTTTCAAACTCACTATGAAATCTCAAAAACTTGCCTTCTGTATTAACATCTAATTTTTCAAGAGTGCTTACTTCAACCACAGCATGAGGAACACCGGTGTCAATGAAATAGCTAAAGGAGTATTTTTTGAAGTCAGGGTGCGAGATTTTCTTAATTTCACCTACCTCTGTCATTTGGACTTTTACTTCATTTGAATTTATTTCAGCACCATAAGTAGAGTTTTGAGTTTGGAACTGAATATTGGCTTGCGTGTCAACTCCTAGAATTGCTTTAGCGAAATGCACAATTGCCCTGGTCCCATTGCCGCACATCTCTGCTTCAGAGCCATCAGCGTTGTAAATCACCATCTTGAAGTCGGAGGTGGCGCTCTTTTGTAAAAGGATAAGACCGTCGGCCCCAACTCCCCAGCGTCTATGACAGAGCTTCATGGCCAAATCTGGCCATTTAAGCGCCATATTGGACCTATTATCAATAAGAATAAAGTCGTTTCCAGTAGAGGAATATTTACAAAAATTTAATTTCATAAGCCCACCATACTTTAGCAGTGGAAAAAGTAGAAGTTTTTTTGTAATTTAGATAACCTAATCGATTGTGGGACAATAGCTCAGTTGGTTAGAGCCCCCGGCTCATAACCGGGTGGTCGAAAGTTCAAGTCTTTCTTGTCCCACCATATGTCAAGCTACTCGAACTATTGTCCGAGTACAAAAAAGCGGTCGGCAACATTGCTGACCGCTTTTTTTCAGTTTTTTACTGGTACTTCCAATAATCCCGCATTTTTTAGTTTCATTTGTTATCATAAATTAATCCTTTAGAATCTCCTCAAGAAAACCGAATAAGAAATGATTATGAATCAATTTTTTAATTCACTTGGCAATAATGCCAAGAAAACCAAGTAAGATCGACTTACTTAGTAGGATAATTCTTTTAAAAGGAGGATTAATGAAAAAATTAATGGTTGTTGTTTTTGCTGTTTGTGTTACTTTAAGTGCTTTTGCAGGACCTGGTGATAATGGCGATGGTTATCAATGCTCTGATCGACATAACTTCGATTGTTATTTCGAAAATTCATAAAAATACTAGTAGAGGGTCCTAATTAGGACCCTCTACTTAAATATTTTAAAACTTTCAACTAGAAAACCAAGAGAATTGTTAAAGTTATCTAGACAGGTTTTTTAAGACGCTAAAAAATTATTATTTGAACCATCTTTAAAAGCACCGCTATTAGGACTAACAGCAAGGCCACTAAAGTTGTATTTACCGCATATTTAAC
>CAYGUN010000209.1:0-5441 GCA_964353025.1 uncultured Bacteriovoracaceae bacterium | reverse complement strand
TTCCACTCACTCCAGGAATATCGATCCCTTGGTGAGGTCGCCCCCATCTTCTACCAAAGCCAGAACTCACCTTACGAATAGCAGGAACGGGCCATGAGAGCTCTCCATTCCAAAAACCCATTGTGGTCTCTTCTGAGTCAAACAACTGAACCAGTCCCGATTCCTCTGCCACAAAGACCCATTGTCCATTAGGGTTTTTCACATACCTTCCACTGCGCATATTTGCGCAACCTGAAAGTAAAAGAATAAATAGAATGAGTAACTTCATTAAAAACTACTTATTTTCTGCGTTAAATTTTTTATCTCAGTAAAATCGTTTTCCTTTGAGCCAATTAAAGAATGAGGAGTCACAGCAATATATTTTTGCTCAACTGCCACACAATCTGTGCCTTCAATTGCGTGATGCCCCCTCAAACCACCGGCCACCCAGTAGTACTTCTTATTTCTCGTATCGGTCCTTTCTTCTACCGACTCAATATAATCCCTGAAGCCAATACTGGTGAACTTCACCCCTTTCAGATCAGTTTTTGAACAATTAGGCACGTTCACATTGAGTAAGCTAAAGGCAGGGATATACTTGTGGATATCTAATTCCAGTAATTTTAAAATAAAATCACTGGCACTATCCCAGTGAGCATCCTCTTCATTTGATTTCATAGCTAGACTTACGGCAATTGAGGGAATTCCATGAAAGCTTGCCTCTCGGGCCGCAGCGACTGTGCCTGAATAGTAAAGGTCTTGCCCTAGGTTCGCCCCAGAATTGATTCCAGAGATAACAATATCAGGCTTATTATCCTTACAAATATGACCAAGCCCTACTAAGATACAATCCCCAGGAAAACCTGTGGTGCCATAAATATTGTCATCCATTTGCCTAATTCTTAAAGGTGTATCAAGGCTAATTGAATGCCCGGTGGTTGATCTTTCTTGCAAAGGTGCAACTACTGTCACACCATGCTTGGCCGTAAGTTTATTGGCCAAGTTTTTAATACCAGGAGCATAAACACCATCATCATTTGAGATCAGTATCTTCAAATTCAATCCTTAAAGAGAAACCCTTTTCATAGAGTTAATCTTTTGGCCCAAAAGGGATTTATTAATATCTCTGTAACTATTTTCTAATTGTGATGAAAGTGGCAAAATTATCGACTTCACTTTTATAAAATCAATAAAGGATTCAGGGTATTCGTATCCTTCATCCAGGTAGACAATAATTTCTTTCTCTTGTTGATTGATATCATTAAAGAACTGATAACCATCTGGACGAGAAAGAATTTCATGAATTGTTTTGGAATGAAATATCATCCCTTGGCAATAATCAGAATTTAATATTTTATGGAAATTACAATTAAGATCAAAATGCCAATAGAACTTTGTTTTAAAATCACTGAAGTTATATTCGCTCTCTGCACCTTCGAATTCCAGAACAACTCTTCGTCCAAGTCTGATCTTAGCGTCTTCTAAGATTTTTTTTACGACATAATCTCGTTCATTAGCAAAATAAAGACTGTAATCCAGATCTTGGTTGTCGCATTTTTCCAATATGTCGTGCATTTTATATTCTTGAATAAAATTTAAACTTAAAGGCCTAAAATCAAAGCTAAATTTAGTGACAACATTTTCTTTTAGGAATTGAAATGTGCTGATATCGTAAATGCCATTTACCCATAGATCCATCTATCCATTATAAAAGAAATTGCTGTAGAGGGCTAAAATAGCAGCTTCGGTAAGATGTTCCTATCGATTCCGGATGAAATTGATAAGATATCATCCTCTCTGAAAATGAGGCCACCAGTGAGTTTCCCTGATAACTCAAATCAAACTTTTCTTCATGCTCTTTGAGTGGACGTACTTCTAGTGAGTTATATACCTGTACTTTCACTTCTGTTTGCCCAAGATGCAGTTTTTTCCGCATTTTCTCACTCAATTTTAAACTTAGCTGAACTCCATGGATAGGATTCTCCATTTGATGGATCTTCGCCCCTAATGACTTCCAAATAAGCTGATGGCCCAAACAAATGCCCATGACATAAATATGCTTTAGATCTAAAAAATCTGTGATAACAGGGATGATGGCCTCGTATTCATCAGGATGTCCAGGCCCTGGGCCCAAAACCAAACACTGATTATGTGGGCCACTCTTCATTAGTTCATAATATTGAGAAATTTGAGAAAAATGCACAACCTCAGAATCAATATTCAAAGCTTGCAATTCACTGGCAATATTATAGGTAAAACTATCTTCAAAATCGACGATTACAATATTCATTTAATACTTTTGCTTCAGCTGCGTTCCATCTTTTGCTCTTTGGAAACCATTATCTCCAAAATTAAGAAGAATATTAAAAGAGATTCTTTCATCAACTAAGGTGGTTCGATAATTTAAGTTAAGAACATAGCAATTATTAGATGGTATATAATCAAGCTCGTAAATTCTTCGAGTATCTTTATTGGCAGATATGTCATGCTCTTGGATAACAGAAAATCTTAAAAAGTCTGCTGGCTTTATTTGTGTTCCAAAAGAAATGATTTCAAGATCAGAATTATCAAAACTGTTTAGATTGTACTTAAGCATCATTTCGATAAAGGACCATCTTTTCAAAATAGAAGTACTTAAAATATTATCACTAGTGCTATGGAAAAAATATTCATCCACACTAAATTCCCAATTAGAAATATACAACCCAGTTGAAACATAAAGTCTGGTTAGTCTATTCGTAAAATCATCATTACCACTATCCAACTCAATCCCTTGTGATACATTAAAATACCCCACTTTGGCATAATTAAAATGATCTTTTAAATACTCTCTATCCACTTTATATGAATAAGCTTTCGGAGATTTTCGAATTAAAGAATTATTCCATTGAAATTCAAGAGTATTATTTTGAGGAATAAGTATTTTAGTATCGTTAGATCCGAGCTTCGATTCTTGGCTTCTGACCGCATCATCATAATCAAACCAGTTTGTATTGGAAGTCGTAATTGCTGTATCAAAGAAAGGACTTCCATGGCGAGACTCATCAAAGATATAGTGGTGGATTAATTTAAAGTCTTGGTTATGTTTATAAGCATCACGTTTTGCGACAATATAATCATCTTTCAAAGAACGTTCAAAACTTGGGAGTTGCCCAACTAATAAATCATCTTGGTCAGATTTTTCATCTTCCGCTTTTTTCGTTTTGATACCTTTTAACTGCTCTTTAGATAAATTATCGATAGGAACTTTCTCTTCATAGGCCAGACCAAAAATTTTCTCAACACTAAAAGAAAATTCTGTTTTTAATATATTGGCCTTTTTATAAAAGTGCCCTTGTTCTGCGCCTTTAAAATCATAGTATTGTATTTCATGCTCATAACGAGACTTTAATTGAAAACCATTTAACTGAAAATAAGTCCAGTCAAGATAAGGCCTTACTGTTGCACGATGAGTATTTCTTACGACCCCTTGTTCATTTTGCTTATTTTGTCTGAAGTTTGTAAATGTTGAATTCGCACCGATACTAAAATTATTAAAAAAATCACCTTCATCTTTATGTAATAAAAAAGGGATCGTTGAAATTTCTAATTGAGGCATTACTTGGACATAATCATGATCAAACTTATCAGCAGCATTAGAGAGTTGATTACGGCTAAATTCTGCGGAAACCGTTGTGGTAAAATAGGAATTTCGCTGTTCCACAAAGGTATTGAGTCCGACCTCTGTACCTCTTACTATTTCATCCGAATAAACAGAGAAATCTTGAACCATATCTAAATCACGAATCTCAGTGAACCTAAAGTGTTGCAAAAGATTATTCGACCACTGCATATGAGATTCTACTTCTGAAATATGTCTAAATCTTGATTCTCCTGATTTCGTAGTATCCAACTTACCAGGGAGGTAAATTTCATCATTGAGCATTCGTGTATTAAATTCAATCCATTTTTTCTCTCCATAAATTTGTCGGTATTGAATATCTGCTCCATAGCCACGTGAGGCCCAGAATGTGGGAGTTAATGTGATATCTTTACTATCATTAATGGCCCAAAACCAAGGCTGTTCAAAAACAACTCCTTCAGAAAAACGAGATGAAAGTCTGGGAAAAAGTAGCCCTGTCTCTCTGCCTTTCTTAACTGGTAAAACGATGTAAGGCACGATCATGATTCCTGTTCCATTGACTTTGATCAGCCCATTGTTAATAGTGACATACTCTCCAATCGTTAAATCAATCTTTTCTCCATATATGGCCCAAGACTCGGGGCAATTTCGGCACGTTGTAAATTCTGCGTCCTCGGCCTTAAAATGATTTTTGCTAAAGCGCTCCATCTTAAGGGCCACGATATTAAATGATTGGGAAACGATTCTCGCATTTTTCATTAACAGGTATTGTGTTTTCATATTGTATTTCATCTCAGAACCGTAAAGGGTGAGATCTTGAACAACATAGCGAACGTTTCCCTTTATCTCAAAAATACCACTATCCAGATCAAAAGAAGCTGACTGCCCATAAAGGGTTTCTCCTTCATGTAAAATAACAACATTCCCAACTGCTTCAAATAATTGTCCGTTTCTTTTACGAAAGGCCTTATCCGAGAAAACACTGACTTCATTTCCAAGCTTAAGTTGTAAGTTTTGCTTTCTGTTACTCGAAGTAATTTGGGCAAAAGAAAAAGATGAGTTAAAGAGAATTAATATGAGAGAGAACTTCACCAATAAAGTAATTTGAACCGGTAAGCAAAACCTTTTGGTTCTGGCCTGGTTCTTCAAAATGCTTTTGCCAACTCTGCGTGTAATCAAGACCAAACTTTCTCGCTATTTTTTGAACAACACTTTTTTCACAGGCCTTATGAAAACTTCCTGCAACAAGAGTTATCTTTTTAAAAAGGCAGGGGTAGATCATTAAGATTTTAACCATACTCTCAATATCCTTTTCATCTCTTTGTGAGAAGGAAACCAAAAGATTCTCATACACCTGCTCTTTCTTTTTATTATAGAGATCTTCGTACAAAAATTGAACTAGTTTGCGCATACCGTCCACATTATGAGTCCCTTTTAGTTCAAGGATATAATGATTATGAATAACTACTGATTTCTCTGCTTGATTAAGATTAAACTCCGTACTCAGTTGAATCAATTCATCTCTTGATAGTGGCCTCTCTCCTGTGGCCCGCGAATAAAGAGTATAAGATAAAATAAAGTTTCGAAGATTAAACTCATCACTTTTAAGTAAAACTCCCTCTGAAAACAAATCAATATGCTTTATAGACAACCCATCGCAATATTTCTGTGTGCAGTTTCTTAAATATTCCATTTCAAAACTTGTCACTATCTTTTTGCCAGAACGCGCAATCGCGAGTTTTTCAATCAAAATTTTCTGGAGAGAATTGCCTAAAAATTCCTGGTGATCACGGGAAACACTAACAATTGCGGCCAGATCGCAATCAATAAGATTCACAGC
>CAYGUN010000208.1:0-5546 GCA_964353025.1 uncultured Bacteriovoracaceae bacterium | reverse complement strand
ATCTCAGAGAAGGTGTTTCACAATAACAAAGCATGACCCCGGATTTTCTCTGCAAATTTTTATAGTTATAACTTAACTGGCCAGGAATAACATGATTGAGATGACGTTCTGTTTGGTAGGAGGGCATATTAATTTTTAACCAATTAAAAAATGAATTCACCTTTTCTTTATTCATCTCGCTAATGCCCGGAAAGAATGAATTATAACGATTAAAAATTTCATCTAAAATAGCGCTCATGCGACTGTGACGCCCAATTAAGCTCAATCTTGAAGGCCAGGCAATATTATAATCATAGTCTGATCCCTCTTGCTTAAGATCACCTGAAATTTTCACGCGGTTACTTTGGTAGTGGTAAAAAACTTTGAGATAGTCTGCGCTTCCGGCCTTGGGGCCCGTGCCTGAGAGCTTAAAGCCACCAAAAGGCTCAATCGCAACTCGCGCTCCTGTATTACTTCTATTCACGTAAAGATTACCCGCTTCAAGGCGGTCGATTAAATAATCCACATCATCTTGAGACTGAGCAAATATCCCACCAGTCAAAGCGTATTGAGTTGAATTAAAGACTTCCACTGCTTGGTCCAAGTCTTCATATTCAATAATGTGAACAACTGGTGCAAAAATCTCTCTTTGAGCGAAGCTCTCTTTTTCGAGTGCCCTGTCCATTGGTAGTTCTATAATGGCAGGACCTATGCAGTTACCAGGGAAAATTTCTTGCGAGAGATCCAAATGAACGGCACCATTATGTGCTTGGGCCTCTGCTGTTGCTTCCATCACTATTTTTTGTACTCGCTGTTTATCAAAATCTGAAATTAGAGGATTAATAAAAGTATCTAAATCAAAAGATTTTCCTACCTTTAAGTCTTTGGTTGCTTTAATAAAGCGGGTCAAAAAGGCGTGCTTTATTTTTTTATCTACAATAACTCTTGAGCACGCTGAGCATTTTTGACCTGCGTGGGCAAAGCTTGAATAGAGTATCCCTGCAATAGTTTCATCCATTTCACAATTATTAGTAACGATAACCGCATTTTTTCCACCCATCTCTGCCACAACTTTCTTAACTAGTGTATCGGATAGAATTTGAGCACAGGCCCCGTGATATATACTTTGTCCCACTTGTTTTGATCCTGTAAAAACAATACCTGAAACTAATGGGCTTTTGGTTAAAACCTCACCCACTTCACTACCTAATCCCGGTAAATGAGTCACTACATCTTTAGGGATACCACTACTGTAAAGAATATCTATAAAGGCCTGGGCCACCAGTGGAGTCTTTTCTGATGATTTTAAAATAACGCAGTTTCCTACACTCAAAGCACTACAAACCATCCCAACAGGAATGGCCAACGGAAAATTCCAAGGAGCAATAACAGCAATGACTCCACGAGGATTGGCCGTTGGAAACCTACGTGACCAATTCATCTCCTCTCTGACATAGAAATTAATGAAATCGACTGCTTCATCAACATCAGCAATGGCCTCTTCCAAAGTTTTTCCCGCCTCGTAACAAATCAGACTTGATAGTTCAAATCTTTGTCTGAGCAAGGCCTCTGAGGCCTTTAAGAGACAACTATATCTTAATAAAGCACTTTCCTTAGACCACCATGAGGTAGCAAAAGATCTTGAACTCTCTTCCACACATTTAAGTGCATCAGCGCAATTGGCAAAGCGGA
Source organism: uncultured Bacteriovoracaceae bacterium (assembly GCA_964353025.1). Classification (GTDB taxonomy): domain Bacteria; phylum Bdellovibrionota; class Bacteriovoracia; order Bacteriovoracales; family Bacteriovoracaceae; genus CALFYV01. Next base: position 3,875 of record CAYGUN010000208.1, on the reverse strand, counting down.
TTTTACCTACCAAAATGGTTTTATCTGATGGTGAATAAATGGATTGTTCACTTCCATTCAATGCCGACTTGGATAAATAATCCAGTGGGAATTTATGAGGAAAATTCTCCATCTCACCTAGTAGTTTTTGCCTAACTTCCTTAATATAAGTTCTAACTGGTGGAGTATTGAAAAAACTTGATTCTATTTTCAGATCTAAGGAATCCCAAGTAAGCTGCCTATTTTTTTTCTTAATTAAAAATAAACTCTCAGGAGAGACATAGGAGGCATTTTTTTTATGAGATCGCATAATAGTCAGAACTCCCACTTGGGAAGAGTTCTCCATTATCCTTCTCACCAAATAGGCCATCCCAACTAATAAATCTCCTATTGGAATATAATTTCTTACGGCCCAACCCATTTTACTCATGGCGATTGAAAGCGCCTCATAGGTCATATGTAAGCACTGGTGCTCTATTTTTATGTCAGAGCTATACTTAAGATCACGCAAAGAACGGGCCCAGCAATGATCCATGAAATTATGAGAGGCCAAACAAATGGTCACATGTTCATGAAAGTCAAAACACTTATGAATCATTTGTCTAAAGTGAATATCGGTTTCTTCTTTGTTCAAAAATTGCGGGGCCTTAAAATTATGGGCCCAGGCCTCTATTGTTTCAGCATCCCAGTATGCCCCTTTCACTAAGCGGATAGGCATATTCAGCTTTCTTTGTTTGGCGAGCGCAATAATTTCATTCAAGTGAGCTGAGGCATCTCTTAGATAACATTGAACAACAATTCCCGTCTGCCTATAATCGGCCAGTTCAATCGTCTCTAGCAATACTTTCTTATAAATATCAAAAATAAGATCTCTGAAATGGTAGTGTTCGGCATCAATATTAATAAAAACTTTGTTTTTATGAGCACAAATAAGGATTTGCTTTAATCTCTGATGAACTTGTCCGTAGCTATAATCAAAAGCATGTGGTTTGAAGTCATGGGCCAAAGCAGAGATTTTAATAGAAATATGGGCCTTATAAATTCCCGCCTCATTAACTTCCCCCTCGCTATAGTAACGCCCAAGTCCCGTTACCATTTCCATCACCTTGCGAAAATACTCATCGGCTTCATCAGCGCTTACGACTAACTCTCCCAATTGATCCAAAGTCAGATCCCGCTTTGAGCTTTTAAGTGATTTAATGGTGTGAGAAATTTTATTAATATTTTCTCCTGCTATAAACCTTTTGGCCTGTTGCCTGACAACCATTCGAACTAAAAAGCTTAGAACGGAAGCTGGAATAAGTTGGCAGATAAAATAAATGAATTGAAAAAGAACCAATAACCGAGGCTCTACTGCTCTAGATTGCCCTGTGAGCTTAAGTTCTCGGGCCTTTCTTGAATCCTCTACTAGTCGTCTGACTGATTCAAGCAAATTTCTTTTTACTTCTTTTCCTTGTTTATCGTGATCAAGGCATGGCAAGATGGCCAAAAATTTTAGCAGATGGACCCTAATCAGAGCGTAGGAAGCCGATAGGCCCAAGGCATAGTCAGAGAATTTTTCAAAATATCCTTGTTTATAAGAATTAAGCTTAACCAAAAGATCTTCACTTAACTTCTGGGCCTTTTTATTTATTTCATTAAACTGTTCTTCCCAAAGTGGAGGCAAACGGTTCTCGCAACTGATTCGTTCCAAAATACTGGGAGATAAATTTTGATTAATAGAGCTTATCTTTTCACAGTGATTGGTTAAAAGGTCGAGTTTATGCTTAGTTTTTTCATCTAAGAAGTAATGATGATAAAGCTCCGCCCATTTTAAAAGAGTGAGCTCCCTTGAGAGTCTGGCCGAGCCAATATAAATTTGCTTTTCCTCAGGGTAAATAGCAATCAAGAATGGAAAAGAATACCGAGTTAAACTTACTCTATAACAATTGGTCTGAGGGTAGGCCTGGCAGTATTCAATTTCGGCCTTAATCTCATTGTCTAAACTCGAATGACGAAAAATAATATCTTGGTACTCTTCGTAAAGAAAAACACTCCAATCCGCGTATTTACTCTGCGCAACTGGAATTTCAACCACGCTGGGAAAGGAATCCAATGCTTGTTTTTGGACAGATATTTGCTGATTATTCCCAAGTTCTTTTGTCGGATACATAGGGCCTTATTGTCTTTGTTTTTGCTACAATTGTAAAAATTAAAATACTAAGACTTTAATTTGACGCCCAGTGTGTATTTAGGGATAATCTTTCTATGATGCGACTCACGCTATCTTTAATTTTCTTATCAATTCTATCAGCTTTAGCTGAGACTGCACCTGTTGATAAAATTTATCAAATACCCGATCTGGGACAAACAGTTAAGCAAGTCTATAGCATCAAAGATCTGGCCGTGCTGAAAGAGCAGAAGGCCTATGAAGAGTTTTTCTTGCATGCCAAAGATATTGTACCGGCCAAAAGAGACGAGAAATGGAATGAAATGGTCTCAAATATGGCCCAAGGATTAGCAAAAGAGATTAGAAACAGAAGACTTGTTTCCAAAAGTGCTTATGAATTAGTTGAGGGCCTCTACACCTGGCCTTCTTTGAGAGATAATGAGTTTTTTACTAGAGACAGGAACGAGGTCGCCCTTAATTACTTACAAAGTTGTTTTAAAACCAATAAAGAGGGACTGGGTTGTCTTAAAACGACAGTAAAATTTTGGCGCAACAGCACCCCTAAACCAGAATTGGGTTTTAAAGTAGGAAGCCTCATTTATAACTATCTTGAGGCTTCCAATAAAGGCCCTTTAAAAATATCTGAGAGCATTGAACATAAACAGATTTTAGATAATGGGCTGCTTGAGTTCTACTCTCCTGCTTTAACTCATGGGCTTTCTGAGTTTTATTGCAAAGAAAAACAAATAAAAAAGCTCCTCTGGAATGAGCTTATTTCCTTTGCAGATAAAAATGCGGCAGATGAAAAGAAAATGGCCCATTTTATTGATAAACTCATGCATCCAGATTGCTGGAAACAATTACAAAGTGATTATCAACAGCGTTTAACCTCTCGGGATCAAATTTTAAGAGACTTCTCCTACCTCTTTCTAAAAAGTAAGCACGCCATTACCCAGCAAGATAAAGATGCCTACCTATTTATCTACCTTATGGATATTCCATCCCCTGGCAAAACATTTAATGAGGCCTGGAATAATCTGGCCATACTGGGTAAAAATCATGAAAGAAGAATGGCCCTACTGGAACGCTTAAAGAAACTAGATCCTCTACCAGATGCTCTTTTTGCCACATTTAACGAAAAGCTTAAGGAAGTGACTACGACTCATATTTCAGAATCTTTTCCTGAGTTTTTAGACTTCTATGCTAATACTTGCAATCAATATATCAAAGGCGAAGGCAACTTCCCTAATGGAAATCCAACCCTTAATTGCCGCTCATTTTACAATTTAAATAGCTCTCATCAATTTGTAGCAAAATTTCTGCAAGACCAGTTTATCCAGGCCACAAGCTTATAAAGTTATCCTTTATTTTCTTCTAGCATCAGCCAACCCAAAACTTTAATAATGTCTTTAAAAGGTTTTTGCTCATGTTTATGATCTAAGCTCATTATCATGTCACTATGGCCTAGTTTAGAAGAGTCTGAATCTGGTTTGAGAATATTTTCAGCATATTCATGGGCCACATAAAAAACGAGACTTAAACGGTTCAAGTCGCCCGGTATGGCCTCGGGAAAACCTACCCCCGTCTTACTGCCATGATGCTGCTTAATGATGATATCGGCCTCATAGGGAGCGTTGGGAATTTTTCTTATAATTTGAGAGCCTAAGATGGCGTGTTGATTAATGACTTCCTTCACTTTGGGAAGAAGCTTGGAATTATTAAGTTGTTCTTGGGTTTGAATTAAGAC
>CAYGUN010000207.1:0-5594 GCA_964353025.1 uncultured Bacteriovoracaceae bacterium | reverse complement strand
TCAGACTCCTCATTTTCTAGATTGAAATAACGGAGGGTATAGTCTCCATTAAGGTATGGCCTAATTTTAAGTGGGTTTTGTTGAGCAAAGGAAGTGCTAAGGATAAACAAGTGTATAATAATTAGCCATCTCTTCATATTTAAGTTCCTGAAATACAGTTCATAAAAGAATCTTTAATGGTATTAAAAGCAATATGGATGCCACTTTTTATGTAAGAAAGCGTCTTGTAAGCAGGTCTAACCGGAGATCAAAATTTGTTTATTGGATTTGTCCCATAATCTCATAATATGTCAAAATTATAGGGTTTAAGTTATGGAAATAGTTTGACCTGAAAGTAAAGGTTGTGTGGCGTGACAACTCGTGTTATCAATACACAACTTTTGGCCAGCTAAGACTGGTAGACGACCTGGAGATTAGATGAACGAGAAAGACATTCAGCTAGCAAATTCGCTGCGATCATCTTTGAAATTTAAACAATTCCAACAACATATTGGGCATCAATTCACAAACTTTGAGGTTGTAGCAACTGCTTTAACTCACTCTTCTTATTCAAATGAGTGCGCAGAAGATATTAAAGACTACGAGAAATTAGAGTTCCTTGGGGATGCCCTTTTACAAGTGATTGTAACAGAAGAGCTTGTCACTAAATACCCCGAAGAAAAAGAGGGGAACCTCTCAAAACTTCGTAGTTCAATCGTTAATGAAGAGGCCCTGGCCAAAGTTGCTATGAGTATCGGCTTAGGAGAGTTTATTTTCTTGGGTAAAGGTGAGGACAAGTCCGGGGGACGCACTCGTTATGCTCTTTTAGCAGACGTCATGGAATCATTTATAGCGGCCATTTATTTAGATACGGGTTTTGAAAGAGCAAAAGAGATGACTCTTAGTCTTTTAAAGAGATCCAGTGAGAATTTATTTGATATCAGGAACATCATCTTCTTTGATGCAAAAACAAAGCTACAAGAATTTACCCTTAAAAGATTTAAGTCTTTACCAGAATATGAAACTAATGAATTAAGTCTTGAAAATGGAATGGCCTTTGAAGTGAAACTTAACTTACAAGATCATAAAATATTTCGTGCCATTGATATTTCAAAAAAGAAGGCCCAGCAACAAGTTGCTGCTGCCGCCTTAAATTATATTGAAAATAATAACTTTTTAGCTCAGGTGTCCCCCCAGGAGTAAAATATGCTAATAGAAAACCAACATCCTTTAAACAAATCAGTTATGATCGCTATGCTTGGAAAACCCAATGCAGGGAAAAGCTCTCTTATTAATTGCTTACTAGGCTTTGATCTAGCAATTGTCAGTAATAAACCTCAGACCACGAGGAATCAGTTTCACTGTGCTTTCACTATTGATAGGACAGAGGTTATTCTCGTTGATACTCCGGGAGTTCATAAATCAAATCAAGAAATGAACAAAAGAATGGTTGGTCAGGCGCGCTTTGGAGCGGAAGGGGCCGAGCTTAATTTTTTGCTCCTTGATTTAACTTTAGATATTGAAGCAGAGTTTGATGATTTTATAGATAGTCTTGGTGATAAACTGGCCAGGACTTGGATTATTTTTACCAAGTCTGATCTGAGTAAAAAGTCTCAAGAGGCCATTCAGGACTCATTTGATAAAATTCAAATGAAATTGCCTGTTATTGAAAAGTATTTTGTGATTAGTAGTAAAACAGAAGATAATATCCACGCTCTCACCGGCGCCATTTGTGATTTAGCGCAATCGGGACCTCACCTTTATCCAAAAGGACACGTCTCTAATAAAAATGAGAGATTTTTTGTTTCTGAATATATTAGAGAACAGGCCTTTTCTATCTTAAGGGATGAGCTTCCTTATGAATGTGCCGTCACAGTAGAAGAGTTTAATGACCTTAGAAATGTAAACGGAGAGGACCCAACTAAAATGCAGGCCAATATTTCAGCGACGATTCTAGTTAATCGTCCGTCTCAAAGGGCCATTGTGGTAGGAAGACAAGGAACTGTTATTAAGGAAATTGGAGTTAATGCTCGGAAAAAAATTGAGGCCTTAGTTGGTGGAAAAGTTTTTCTTAACCTCCACGTAAAAGTAAAACCTAAGTGGTTTAAAAATAATTTTGTTCTAGAAGAGCTTGGCCTTCCTCGTGTGCAAGACTCAAATAGAGTATGGAGGGCACCACAATGAGATCAGTTGTAGTATCTATAATTGGGCGTCCCAACGTAGGGAAAAGCACCATTTTTAATAGGCTTTTGAAAAAAAGCAATAAGGCCATGACTTACGATCTACCTGGAGTTACTCGAGATAGGCATTACGGAATTATGTCCACAGGAGCTTATGGAAAACATAACTCTCAAGATATTATTGTTGTTGATACTGGAGGGTTTTATCCAGAAGAAGTCGAAATAAGTGAAACGATTAAAAAGAAGCATAACTATGATCCTTTCTTTAATGTTATGCGAGAACAAGCAGAAATAGCTATTAGTGAATCGGATGTGATCTTGTTTGTCGTAGACGTTCGAGAAGGACTGCTACCTTTTGATAAGATGATCTGTGATTATCTAAGACGTCAGAAAAAACCTTGCTGGCTCCTGGTTAACAAGTTTGATACTGACAATCAGGTAGGACATGAAGCCGATTTTTATTCTCTAGGAATTAAAGCCGAAGATATGATTCTGACCTCTGCTGAACACAATAGAGGGATTACAGATATTACTGAAAGGCTTTGTGCCTTTTCATCAATGAAGAAAAATGAAATCGCCAACCAAAACTTTGGTAATGGCTCTACTCCTAATCATGAAGTGGTTGCAAGTGTGGCCATTATTGGAGCACCGAACGTTGGTAAATCAACTCTTTTGAACCAATTACTGGAAGCTAATCGAGCACTTGTAAGTAATATTGCAGGGACAACAGTGGATCCCATTGAAGGTTATTTTGATCTTCGTTTTGGGCGAGATGTTTTAAAACTTACTACCCAGGATAATGAATTTTATCAGCATAACGTGGACCTCTTAAAAAGTTATTATGAATTTTTATCTGAGGCCTCCTCGACAGTTGATGAACAAGTTGAACAAGTCTTTGGTAGTGATAGTGATGATGATGAGGATTCGTCAGAATCCGAGCACTCAACAGAATCTGAAGAGACACTAGAGCTTACTCAAGACATTAATGAAATTGAAAGCTCTGATGAAGGATACGACCCCGCTGACCAGTGGCGCTCAATTAAGATTGTAGACACGGCAGGAATTAGAAAGAGTAAGCTTATTCACGGTCATATTGAGTCTCAATCTATTTATCGCTCGCTTCGGGCGATTACCGACTGTGATATTGTCATTTATATGGTGGATTCCACTAAAGGGATTACTCATCAAGATAGAAGACTTTTAGATATTGCCTTAGATAAAGGTAAGTCGATTGTGATTTGTTTGAACAAAATTGATCTAATGAATGAGATTATGCAAAATAAAGACGCAAAGAAAGAGTGGATAGGTGATCTTCGTCACAAAATCCCTTGGCTTGAATTTTGTGAGCTAATTCCTCTTTCTGCTTTAAAGGGAAGTCACTTAAAGCTTTTAAAAGGAACTTTAATTCGAACACTTCTCATTCGTAATGAGCAAATTCCCACAGGAAAATTAAATAAGGCCATTGAAACTTTAGTGGCCAGAAACCCAGTGACTGTTGCTAATGCGAGGGGAGTGAAGTTAAAAATTAAATATGCTTCACAAGTAAAAAGTGATCCTCCCACTTTCATGCTTTTTTCTAACAAATCTCAAGGTATTCCTGATAACTTTAGAAAGTATATGGTTAATGGAATTAGACGTGAATTTGGGCTTATTAATACTCCCGTTCATCTGGTTTTTAGAACCACTGCTGAGATGAAGAAAAATTTAAGTAAAAAGCATAGATTGGATTACCAAGAACTCACGTAATTGAGCATGACAGAGTAGGCGTCCCCTCCGAGATCATCGTAACCGATTTCGCTATCAGGGTTATTGGGGTCTTGTTTGAAGTCTTGAGTGAATTTATCGAAAAAGTTAACTTGATGGTAAAGAAACTCAACATTGATATAACTCTTTTTAATTTCCATAGGGAATTCAAGTCCGAGGCCCAAGCCTGAACCGATTCCACCACCGGATTGATCTTCAAATTGTGGGCCAGATTGATCGAGAAATTTATTGGTTTGGTACCAATACTCAAAACGACCTACAAAATAAGGATTAGAGTAGGTAATGGCCGTTCCTAAGTTGGTTGTGTCTATATAATAGCGGTAGCCCACAAAGGGTCTGAGCATATTGACTGCAATAGCACCAGGTGCTGATTGAAATCCAACAGTGGGGTTATCTATGAACATAGTATGTTTGGAAAACTCAATTCCTACGATGATGGCCGAAGTGAAATTAAAGAAATACGTGAAAGAAATATGATAGGAGGGGTCGTTATTTAAGTAGGCCGCACCTCTATTCCCAGTAAAGCCTGTTGTTCCAAGCCCCATATTGAAAGTAAAAAATCTGCCATAACGATAGAAGCGCTCATCTTCTAAGATCTGAGATTCTTCTAAATCTTCGTTAAAATCAGTGAATATATCGGCTCCACTACCAACAGAGAGGTCATCATCAAGATCTGCCAAAAAGCTTGATTGAGCAAAAGCTTGAGTTAAAGAGAGCATTAATAGTAGTAAAAAGCAGGTTTTTGTCATGGATATCCTTATCCTCACAACTTATTCTACGACAAGGCGATATCCGAATCAATATTACAGGTAAAAATGAGCTGAAAGTATGGCAAATTTATCACCTAAAGTGGAAATAGTTGTCCCCGTTCCTAAGGTATTCACAGAAACTCCCACTTCAAAGCTAAATCCAACACTTTCTATACTATTGAAGTGAAACTCAGTTCCCATGGTTCCATCAATTTGCATGCCGCTTTCTTTATTATTATTGATAACTTCACTTACTGCTGCCAAAAGGCCCGCCATATAAAATCTTAAGTTTGGTTCTTCATAAATATTTCGGTAAAGTTTCACCCCTGCACCGAAAGTGGTCTCACTGTCCTCGGCCTTAAAGCCAAGAACAACACCCATGGCAACGGCCCTTGAGCGCTGAACTTTAAAAGAGATGGCCCCCATGTCATTGGCCAACTGGTTAGTAAAACCCAATCCCATGCGGCCCAATACGTTAACATCTGCTTGAGAAGTTGTTATACGCATAGCGATAAAGGCAATTAAAATCAAAATTCTTTTCATAAATTATCCAATTACTATAAGTCTAAGCAATCTTTGCATTTTTCGCAATTTTTAAATAGGACATTACTTTGACAAGTATCCCTGGAATTCATAAAATTCATTCATTATTAACACACCGAAATAAGGAACATGATGGCCAGTCAAACTGATAGTTTCGAACAAGTTGCCGAGAAAACTGATCTGGGGCATTTTATTAACTCAAACTCAAAACTGATAACTATCTGTGGAATTTTAGTAGTGCTAGGGATTATTGGCTTTTCTTTCTATAATTCTCAAATGCAATCGGCTAGCGAAGAAGTGGCAAAGAGTATTTATAATTTTGAAATGGGAACATTAAAAGATTTTAAAGGAAAGAAAATTGACTCAGTCGAGTTTGTGA
>CAYGUN010000206.1:0-5605 GCA_964353025.1 uncultured Bacteriovoracaceae bacterium | reverse complement strand
ACGCTGGGGGAAGTGTAAAAGACCCAAGCTACGCCCAGGTTTCAACTGGCTCTACTGGGCACGCTGAGGTTGTACAGCTGAGTTTTGACCCTGAGAAGGTAAGTTATGAGAAGCTTCTGGACTTTTATTTCAGGATGCATGATCCGACCCAGGTCAATGGACAAGGACCAGACATTGGGACTCAGTACCGCTCGATTATTCTTACTCATGATAGTGAGCAAGAGAAAGCGGCGAAGAGTTTTATTGAGAAGATAAAGGTCGGTAAATTCTTTAAAAAGCCTATTGCCACAGAGGTGAAATCCTATGACGTTTTCTATAAAGCAGAAAGATACCACCAAGATTATTATAAAAATAATGGTAAGACCCCTTATTGTCATGCTCTAAGGCCCAGTTTTCATTTAGAAAATTAGAAAATCGGTTAACTTTTAAACACCACCCATAATGATTTCAAAGGCGCTACTAGGTGGCGCCTTCTCTTTATATAATAGGTTCAAATCGAATTAAGAACTTTTATAAGGAGAGTTTATGAAGTTAGCAGCAACAATGGTCCTATTGGCATCAATAAGTTTTGCTCAAGATGAATACAAGTATGATGAGGGTTTTTTTCATTATCAACAATATTTAAAGCAGCAAGAAGCTGATTCTGCAAAAAAAGCGCAGAAAGAAAATAAAGTAGCAAAAGAAGTTCAGAATATTTATGCGGGAATTAGCTTTGAAGACGATTCAGCTGATTATATTCAAGAGCAACTTGAAAAGGCACAAGCACAAATTCCTGTACTTAAAAAATTGGAATCTAAGAAAATAGATCTTACAAGTAATATAAAAGTACAAGCTAAAAAAATTATCCCTCTTAATTCTAACTCAGAAAATCCAGATGAGATAAGTGCTAAAATTGAAAAAACTGGAGATAAGCTTTGGTTAAGAGTAGGGAATAAAGCTTCAGATGTTTCAGAAATGAGTGAAGCTCAGGCTAACAAGGCAGCGAGGCACTTAAATGATATTATCTTGAGTGCCAGTATGAAAAGAAAAGGTGTGGTCATCGAATTTGGTGATATTGATATAATTAAAAGTGCGATTTTAAATCATGATGAAGCCGCTATTTATGAACTGGCAAAAGGTGACTATTTCTTAAAATCAAGAACTGATATGACTTATGGTGGTCTTATTAATAAACTAAAAGAAGAGTTTAAAGATAGTGTTTATGCTCAGGTTCTTTTTAAGCATGCTGACTTATTAACTGGTGCACTTAAAGAGTCTAAAAAGCAAAACCTTGAACTACTTGATGAAAATGACAAGTTAGAAAATGAGAATATTGCTTTAACTGAAGAGAATAAAAACCTTCAAGCAGAACTTGCAGCTTATAAGCAGCAACTAGCAAGTGTCACAAGCATTAAAGACAATTTTAAAAAAGGTTTAAATGTTGCAAATAGAGTAATCAAAGAGCAAAAAGGAAAACTTAATACTTGTAAAGAAGGTTTAACTGAAGCTGTTGTTCAAATTGATAAAATGGAAAAAACTTGGATTCCAAAAGATGGATTAACTGAGAAAAACCTTGAGAAAGTTTTTAAAATGAAAGCAAAGAACCATGTAAAAGCGGTAAGACAAGAAGCAAGAAACGTAGCTGCTCAGAAATAAGATATGAAAATACTGTTTACCCTTTTTTCATTAATAATTATAGCTGTGTCTTTCAATGAGGCACAGCTTTCTTCTTCCAAAAGAAATACTACTAAAAAAGAAATAAGCTTTGAAGCACTACCAGTGGAGAAAAAAACTGAAATTAATCATTTACTAGAACTCTACTCTTTGATTGAAAAACCTCATGATTTCTTAAATGCTTTTTTTCGTAAAGAAAACTTTGGTAGTGACCTTGGGAGAAAGAGCTGGGTTTGTGTGGATAAAGAACTTAATCGATTTGAAGTTCTTTTTGATCAGTGGGGAATTGAAGAATTAAATCAAAATAACCCCCTGCTGACTTTTGATTTTCGCTACCATCTTCATTTAACAGATGGAACAAAGTGTTCAAATAAGTATCTAAATAACCTTTATCAAAAATATCAATTAGAGAAGATTCACGTACCAACCACTGCTGGGATTTAGACGTGGCCCAAGATTTTTTCTTTATCTAAATAACCTTTTTACTCAGTTTCTATTAACCTTTCTTTGCTAATTGAGCGATCTTGCTAAAGCTCATGAAAAATTTCCCCGATGAGAAAGCTAGAACCATTAAGGGAGGATAGCTCGATGGATAAAGTTTTACAGGCCACGCCACGTGATTTAAGCACTAAGGCAACGCAGGTCAGAAAGCAGGGATTTGTTCCTGCTAGTGTATATGGACATGATATGGAGTCAACGCCAATTCAGATCCCTTACACTGCAATGTGGAAAGTACTCCATACTGGAGCAATCAAATGCGAAGTAAAGTGGGGTAGTACAACTCAATTGGTTGCGATTGAGGAAGTCCAAAAGAATCCACGAGATGGAAAGATTGTTCATGTTTCATTTCATGCACTGAAATCCAATGAAAAAACTTGGATGCATATTCCAATTCATCTAGAAGGTGAATCAGAAGGTAAGAAAGCTGGTGGAGTTATGGCACAGCAATTAAATGAAATCTATGTTCACGGGTATCCAAAAGATATTCCTGATGAGCTTGTGATTGATGTAAGTGCTGTTGAGCTTGATAGCTCTATTCATGTGAAGGATATTCTCAATAAATTTCCTAAACTGGAAGTCTCTGAAGATGATATAGAGAAAACAATTGTTGTTTGTCACTATGCTAAAGTGGTTGAGTTTGAACCAGATACAACCGAGGTTGAGCCAGAAGTTGTGGGTGGTGGTGAAGCGACTACGACTGAAGAAGGGAAGACTCCAGAAGTTAATCCTGAGACTCAGAAGAAAGCTGCTTAATGATGATTTTAAATTTTTTATAGAAGAGGGGCCCTAAATGGGCCCTTTCTTAATTATAATTAAGAAAAAATTTGCTTTATTCCTTCTTGCCAGTTTATTGCTTTTACATTTTTATCAATTTGAATTGCTTTAGTATTCATACAAAGAACAAGAGAGGTCGGATTCTTAAAAGATAGTGTAAGATTGCATAAAGATTCAATATCTTCTTTATGTTCAATAACTTTTGATTTAATTTCGATTAAAAATAGGTGCTTCTTATCTTCAACAATTAAGTCAATTTCTTTACCATCTTTGGTTTTTAGGTAAGAGAGTTTAAAATCAGATTCTGTATACTCATTTTGTTTGACGATTTCCATAATAATAAAGGATTCAAAAAGTTTTCCAAAGTCATAGGTGCTAGGATTGACTGGATATTTGAGGTCATTCCTGATGGCCCTAACAACTCCTGTATCAAAGAAGAAAAATTTCGGTGATTCAACTTGCTGCTTTCGAACTGATTTATGGTAGGCAGGCAGAAGATATCCCATGAGAGTATCAGAGAGAATTTCAAAGTATCTTGCGACTGACTTATCAGTTATTTTTGCCTCTCGTGCAATTTTTGAGTAGTTAATAATTTCACCATTAACTTGGGCCGCAACTTCTAAAAAGCGGTGAAAGGGTTCTATATTACGTACAAGCTGCTCTACAATAATTTCTTCTCGTAAATATGTATTCACGTAGCTTTTTAAATATCTTTTTTTGTCGGCTTCATCTTTAAGTTCTTCACTAAAAATTTTTGGTAGGGTCCCATTATTGAGTGCGTCTTCGAGGACAAATTTATTATCAAGTTCAAGGTAACTAAATGATGAGAGTGAAAAACGAAAGGCCCGACCTGCTAATAAATTGGCATGAGAGCGTTTTAACTTTCTTGCGCTTGAGCCCGTTAAAGCAAACTTCACCTTTTCTTCTTCTATAAGGCGATGGACTACATCAAGAATTTGAGGAACTTTTTGTACCTCATCAATGACAATCCATGTAGGTTTTTTGTCTAGGGCCAAATACTCGCTCACAAGTAACTCGGGATTATTTTTATACCTAAGTTCATCATTAAGATTTAAAAAGTCTACCCATAAGTGCTCTTTGTTTGAGAAGAATTCCTTAATGAGAGTTGTTTTCCCACAACCACGTGGGCCGAGTAAAAAAAAACTATTGGTCTTTGAGAGAATGAGAGATCTTTGTATCATATGTCGAAATTATCCTATATTTTCGACATATAGTCAACGGGATTATCAATGCTTAAAGAATGTGCAATATTTCCTTTAGTCTTTGTTCCTTTTCAACTGAGATCCTTTTCATGGATTTTGCTATCTCTTTTTTTATTGCTGCTTTGTGAGCTTGAACTTCTATTTTATTTCTTTTCATAAACTCTAGACAGTCAAGCAAGTCTGACTCCGACATCCTCGTGATTTTGAGTTTGATAAAAAGATAGGCATCAGGACGGTATACTTCACATTTTTTAGATTTATCTAGTAAAACAAGGTGTTTATTTACATTACTTATTTTACTTAAAAAATAAGCACCAGCTTGATTAATCGTTTCAACCGGAAGATCAAGAGATTCAACTATGGCCATCAGTTTGAGAGTCTGCTCCATTGAGTCTGAGAACTCTAAATTAATGAAATCAATGTCTATTGTGGGTCTGTGATCAACACCCATCATAGGTAGCACTGTCCCTCCAATTATAATCCATTGCCCATTTAAATTTTTGAGGGCCTGGGCCATAAATTTTTTCATTAACTTTGAATTAATCATAAGTATTGACCTAGATAACTTAAAGAAATCCGCCTTAGTTTTATGACCTTTTCATTTTTCCTGTGCTGCTTAATCAGCTCATCAAAAGTAGGGCATTGAATCCATTGTTTATAAAACGAAGTGAAACCATCTTTGATGGCCATCAAAAAGGCAACGAGAGCTTCTTTCTCTCGTGGTTCAAGTTCTTGGGAGTCGATTAAATGAATCCATTTCTTACTCTCAAGGATAAGTTCGTCTTTGGAGGGCATTCTTTTGCTTTTCTTTGCAGCAGACAAAGCGACTCCAAGGTCTATGGCCTTTTGTCTATCCCACTCTAAGTTTTGAATGATGAGTTCAAGTCCGAGAGGTGCTAACAGTTTTTCCACAATGGCCATAGTCGGATTGGACTTTTGGGCCTCAATATTTTGAATAGTAGGTAAACTCACCCCACTTTGCTGGGCCAGTTGAAACTGGGAGAGATTTACTTTCTTTCTGTGCAGTTTAAGTTGAAACATAGGCACATATTATATTACACATATTATAATATGTAAATGTACAAAGGTTAGACAGGCTAACTCTCTGATAATAAAGGAGGTCATAGGGGTGTTAGAAATCTAACACCCTTCTGAGTAAGCTTTACAGAGGTGATGGATTCAAATCCTTAAACCTGGGATAATGCGTGGGTTTGGTGGATTAAAAATATTGGATTTATGAACACAAAATTGGAGAATAAAATGAAGAAATTGTTAGTTGGTCTATTAGCACTAGGAAGTATCTCTTGCTTTGCAGAATCTGCAAGTTTAAACGACATCAATGAGTATAAGTGCGAGGTAAAAGACCTAAGAGAAGGAATGGATAACGAGCTTCGCATAGTACTTGTAGGAGCAGTTAATGCTAAAGCCGCTGTTATGAAGGTAATGGATGAATG
>CAYGUN010000205.1:0-5658 GCA_964353025.1 uncultured Bacteriovoracaceae bacterium | reverse complement strand
ACCCCATCTCTTCCATCATTTCAATGTCGAGAAGGGTTCGTTGTGAAATTCTTTGCGCTTCTACTAACTTATCTTCTTTTTCAAACTGTTGAATTCTTTCTCTTAACTCCAACTTAATCGTTTCAAGGGCCTCTTTCATTTTCTCAGCACCCACCACATAGTGAGACGAAGGATAAATTGTTATTTTAGGTAACCCCGTCTGTATTTTTCCGGTTAAAGGATCAACTAAGTAGAGGCCATCCACCACATCATCAAAAAATTCAATGCGCATAATAAGGCTATCTTCATGGGCAGGAAAGACTTCAACCGTATCCCCTCGAACCCTGAAACAACCCCTCGAAAAATCAATATCATTACGCCGGTATTGTATTGAGACTAATTCTCTTAGAAAATCATCTCTATCGACTTCATCATCAATAAAAAGCGTGAGTTTATGTGAAGAATATTCTTCCGGCGAACCAATACCATAAATACAACTCACACTAGAGATAACAATCACGTCATCTCTTTCAATCAAGGAACGCGTGGCCGAGTGGCGAAGTTTATCTATTTCATCATTAATAGATGAATCTTTTTCTATATAAGTATCACTTCCTGGTACATAGGCCTCAGGTTGGTAATAATCATAATAACTAACAAAATACTCCACCGCATTTTCAGGAAAGAAGCTTTTAAATTCTCCATAAAGTTGGGCCGCGAGTGTCTTATTATGGGCCAGAATCAGTGTTTTTTTCTGCAAATTCTGAATAATATTGGCCATGGTGAAAGTTTTACCAGAGCCCGTAACTCCTAAAAGAGTCTGATGGTTTTTACTATCCTGATAACCTTGAGTTAAACTTTCAATAGCTTGGGGTTGATCCCCCGTAGGATTGAATTCCGAGATGAGTTTGAACTTAGTGCTTTCAGTCATATCCAAGATTTTCCTTGCCAAATCATCCCCAAATGGAGAATCTATGTGACAGGTAAAACTAACACAATAGGGGCCCTCGAGACAATGGCCACACACGCCACGATACAAAGAACTCTGGTTCTTTCTCAAACATCGCAAGTTTTTTTTTGCCTAAAATCTATTTCTCAAAATCAAACAAATTTACAACAGGAGCAGCGTTATCAAGCACTTATTGGGTATTAATGAGTTAGATACTAATACGATCCAAGAGATCCTTGATAGGGCATCCTATTTTTCTAAAAATTCTACATCTATTGAAACTCTTAAGGGAGTGATGGTTGCTAATCTTTTCTTTGAAAATAGCACCAGAACTAAACTCTCTTTTGAAGTTGCGGCCAAAAAACTCGGTGCCATCGTTATTGATTTCAATGCTGACAAATCAAGTATCACCAAAGGTGAAAGTTTGTACGACACTCTTCGCACTATTCAGGCCATAGGCCCTCAGATAGCAGTTATCCGGCATAGTGATGATAATTTATTAGATGATTTAAAAAATAAAACAAATATTTCCATGATTAATGCTGGCGCAGGTAAAAAAGAACACCCCACTCAGGCCCTACTAGATGCCCTAACTATGATTCAAGAATTTGGAACATTAAAAGACAAAGTTGTGACCATTTGTGGAGATATTAAATACTCTCGTGTCGCAAGCTCGAATATTATTTTACTAGAAAAAATGGGGGCTAAAGTTCAAATTGCAGGACCTGAAACTTTACTTCCTACTGATAACCGGGCACCTATTGTTGATTTTGATAAGGCCCTCACCCATTCTGATGTTGTGATGATGTTAAGAATTCAAACTGAAAGGCACGCAGGGCTTGATGTGACTCAAGAAAATTATCTCGCGAAATATGGGCTTGATGAAAAAAGACAGAAAAAAATGAAAAAAGGATCCATTATTATGCATCCAGGACCTTTTAATAGAGAAGTAGAAATTGCAGGAAGTTTAGTTGAGCATGCTCAATCGAGAATCTTTAAACAAGTCTCTAATGGTGTACACATAAGAATGGCAGTACTTGAATTATTAAATAAGGGGTCAAAGTGAAAGCGAAATTGGTACTAGAAGATGGACAAGAGTTTTATGGCGATTCATTTGGGTATGAACTCAAAGAAGATGATTGCTTCGGTGAAGTTGTCTTCAACACTGGTATGACTGGTTACCAAGAAATCTTATCTGACCCTTCCTACTGCGACCAAATCATCGTGATGACTTATCCCATGATTGGAAACTATGGAGTCAATCGCGATGACTTTGAAAGCTTAAGCCCATCGCTCAAAGCTTTTGTGGTAAGAGAAGATTGTAAACAAGCCAGTAACTGGAGGAATGAAAAATCACTGCACGAGCTTCTCCAGCATTTTAAAATTCCTGGTATCTCAGGAATTGATACTAGAAAACTCACTCGGATTATTAGAGAGAAAGGAACCATGAAGGGCGTTTTAGTTCCTTTTGATTTTGATAGCTCTAAATTAAAAGCAACTCTCTCTCAAAACTTAAGTACAGACCAAATATCAAAAGTATCTTGTTCAAAATCAATCCATCATCCTGGTAATGGACCACGAATTATCTTGGTAGACTTTGGTTATAAGAAGAATATTTTAAAAGCCCTCGTTCAGAGAGGCTGTGATGTTATTGTTGTTCCTTACAAGACATCTTTTGAAGAAATAGAAAGGCTGAGTCCTGATGGAGTCCTGCTTTCAAATGGGCCAGGGGATCCAAAAGATATTATACAAGTTACAGAGACGATAAAAATGATTCAACAGAAATATCCTCTGTTTTGTATTTGTATGGGCCATCAAGTTTTTGCTTTGGCCAACGGTGCTCAAACTTCAAAAATGAAATTTGGTCACAGAGGAGTAAATCACCCCGTAAAGGATTTAAAACTTGATCGAGTTTTTATTACGTCACAAAACCATGGATTTGCAGTTGAAGCCAATTCCATTGCAAATACTGAGCTTGAAATAACCCAGCTTAATCTTAATGATAATACCGTTGAGGGCCTAAGACATAAGAAACTTCGTGCCTACTCTGTTCAATACCACCCAGAAGCAAATCCAGGGCCCGATGATACCAATTGGATGTTTGATGAATTTCTGAATCTAACTATAAGTGGAGGCTCACATGCCTAGAAATACTGATTTAAAAAAAGTTCTCGTTATTGGTTCAGGCCCTATCATTATAGGACAAGCCGCAGAGTTTGATTACTCTGGAACTCAAGCTGTGCGCTCACTTAAAGAAGAAGGTGTTGAGGTTGTTCTCATTAATTCCAACCCTGCCACCATTATGACCGATCAAGAACTTGCAGATAGAGTTTACATTGAACCCATGACTAAAGAGTTCATCCTTAAAGTTCTTTACCTGGAAAGACCTGATGGAGTTATTCCAACTCTTGGGGGACAGACAGGGCTAAATCTTGCCATGGAACTTGCAGCTGATGGAGTTTTTGAACGCGAAGGTATAAAACTTTTAGGTTGTGACCCTCGAACGATTACAGAAGCTGAAGACAGACAACTCTTTCGCGACTTACTTGAAAGAATTGGTGAACCTTATTGTGAAAGCAAAACCATTGAGCATATTGACGATGCTATTGAGTTTATTAAAGACATTGGTTACCCCGTGGTTATCCGCCCAGCTTATACTCTTGGTGGTTCTGGTGGAGGGCATGCCCGTAATGAAGAAGAATTGAGAAAATATGTAAAAAGTGGTGTTCAAAACTCTCCCATTAATCAAGTTCTCATTGAAAAAAGTATCGCGGGCTTTAAAGAAATTGAATATGAAATTATGCGCGACTCCAAAGATAATTGTATTGTTATCTGTAATATGGAAAATATTGATCCCGTTGGAATTCATACGGGAGATTCTATTGTTGTGGCCCCTTCTCAAACTTTGAGTGATAAAGAGTACCAACTCTTAAGAACAGCTTCATTAAAAATTGTAAGATCTCTGGGGATTGAAGGAGGCTGTAATGTTCAGCTGGCCCTAGACCCTCATAGTTTTCAATATTATGTCATTGAAGTCAATCCAAGAGTAAGTCGCTCTTCGGCGCTGGCCTCAAAAGCAACCGGATATCCCATTGCTAAAATTGCAGCCAAAATTGCTATAGGTATGAGCTTGGATGAAATTATTAATCCCGTGACGAAAAAAACATATGCCTGCTTCGAACCAGCACTGGATTATGTTGTTTCCAAAATCCCTCGTTGGCCCTTTGATAAATTTATCACGGCCAATCGTAGTCTTGGGACTCAGATGAAGGCCACTGGTGAAGTGATGGCCATCGGCAGAAACATAGAAGAATCTTTGTTGAAAGCCGTTCGTTCCTTAGAAATCGGCTGCCATCACCTAAGACTTCCAAAGCTCGAGAGTATGAATGCTCAAGAGCTCTACGATGTTATTGATAAGGCCGATGATGATAGGCTTTTTGCTGTGGCCGAAACAATTCGACGAGGAACTTCAACTCAGTCGATTAATAAGCAGACTGCCATCGATATGTTTTTTCTGGAAAAGATTAAAAATATTGTTGATTGTGAAAAAGAGTTGTCTCAAAGAGGTTTAAAAGAAGAGATACTCTACAAGGCCAAACGATTTGGATTTACCGATTTGGCCATTTCTGAATATGCAGCTTGCTCGGAAGACGAAGTTTGTGAACTCAGACAAAAAATGAAGCTTATTCCAGTCTATAAAATGGTTGATACATGTGCTGCTGAATTTGAATCCTCTACTCCTTACTACTACTCCACTTATGAAAAAGAAGATGAAGTCATTGAATCCAGTAAAAAGAAAATTGTGGTTTTGGGCTCGGGTCCTATTCGTATTGGTCAAGGGATTGAGTTTGACTACGCAACCGTTCACGCAGTCATGGCCATCAGAGAGTTGGGAATGGAGGCCATTGTTATTAACTCAAACCCTGAAACTGTTTCCACTGACTTTGATATGAGTGATCGCCTTTATTTTGAACCTCTTTATATTGAAGATGTTTTTAACGTTATTGAAAAAGAAAAACCAGAAGGTGTCATTGTTCAGTTTGGAGGACAAACGGCCATTAACCTTGCAGCTCCTTTAGCAAAAAAAGGAGTTAAAATTCTTGGGACCTCACTTGAAAATATAGATAAATGTGAAGACAGGAAAAAATTTGAAGCACTCTTGCGAGAACTTAATATCGCGCAACCTAGAGGATCTACCGCAACTTCCACTGAAGAGGCCATCGAGAGAGCGAAAGAACTAGGCTTCCCTGTTATCATTCGCCCATCTTATGTAATCGGTGGACGAGCGATGGAAATCGGTTATAACGATAAAGACTTGCTTTATTATATGAATAATGCAGTTCAAGCATCCCCTGAATATCCAGTTTTAATTGATAGCTATATGATAGGAAAAGAATTAGAAGTTGATGCCATTTGTGACGGTGAGACAGTTTTCATCCCTGGTATTATGGAGCATATTGAAAAAGCAGGAGTTCACTCCGGTGATTCTATTGCAGTTTACCCTCCTCAAACAGTTGAAAAAAGTATTTTAGATGAAATCGCCACCATGACAACCAAAATTGCTAAAGCTCTCGGAACCCGCGGTTTAGTTAATATTCAATTTATTATTTCTGAAAATAAGCCTTATGTCTTAGAAGTAAATCCTCGATCATCTAGGACCGTTCCCTTCTTAAGCAAAGTGACACGAGTGCCTATGGCCAAAGCTGCGACTAAGTCTATCTTGGGTCTTA
>CAYGUN010000204.1:0-5671 GCA_964353025.1 uncultured Bacteriovoracaceae bacterium | reverse complement strand
TTTGCTGATGGTTATATTGGTGCCTTCTCTGTTGATGAGGGAGTGCTTTTATGGGAGCTGCAAATTGGTAGGGCCTCAAAATTTGTTGATGTGGATACCAGACCTCTTTATTACAATGGAAAAATTTGGGCAGGTTCTGCCTCTGGGCCCCTTGCACTAGTGAATCCCAATAATGGTGCACTAACTCGTGCGGTTGAAATCAAACTTGGAAGTGACTTGGTTGTGATTGGTGGCAATGTTTATGCTGGAAGCTTAGATGGCAATGTTTATATCTTAAGTCCTGAAGGGAATATCATTAAAAAAATGAAGCACTCGAATAAAGGAATCAGCTCTGTTCAAAAATGGGGTAAGCATCTGGCGATTGCCACTTATGATGGCGATTTAAAAATGCTTGATCAAGATACTCTCGAGATGCTGGATAGTTTTTACTTGGGAACTCAGAGTTCTGTTATCTTTGGAAATTTAGTGGTTCAAGATGATTACCTTTCAGCATTTTCTTCGAGAAACCGGCTTTACGTGTTTAAGCTTTAATAAACTCATATATCTGCATATCAGATGTTTTATAATGAATATCAGTGTGAATAAATTCAATTACTTCAACCAAGTGATTACTTTTTCGACACCTTGAAAAAGTTTCAAAATGCACATGAAACCTAAGGACTTATAGTAATATTACACTCATTAAATATTAGTCTCTAGCGACAGCTTAACTGGAGTTTATTTGAAAAATGCTAGATATTTTATTTTATTTGTTGCTGCCCTGATTTATTCGTCAAGCTCTAGAGCTTCTATTATGTGCGATATGCTAATGAGTAATAAATTTCCTATGAAGGTTAGAAACAGCATTCTAGGAAAAATTTCTTTTGAAAATTACTTACCCTTTGAAGGCCAAATCGAACTGGCAAAATCTTATCAAGGTTCATATATTAAAAAGCTTCTTAATAGAGCTTGGAGTCCTTGGGTTTTAGTCGACTCAAAGGGCTTGGATAAAGGTTGGAAGTTTAATCCTTTGAATATCGATTTATTTCCTCAGTTTATTTACAATATCGACGAGGGAGACTATTTGTACCTTTTCAAGAACTCTAAATTCGTAAAAAGTGTCAAAGTTAAATGGAGAAAAACAGATATTGTTGAAACCTATTATGATGATATTAATAGCGAGGAGCCAATAAGATTTTTACATAAAGTACCAGAAGGCTTGAAACTTAATGACTGGCTCGATTATATCCATGACCTAGAGCAAGTTCTTATATTAAAGCCTGGTTCTCAATTTAAAGGAGAGCAGGAGTTAAATTTAAACTAATCCCTAAAATAATAGAAAATTAATATATAGAAAAGCTGAAGTATAACGTGCTCCAGCTTTTTGTTACTAACATGCTGATAAAGCAGTCTTAGATAGAACCCAACGGCCAACTCGCAATAAGTGTCACCACTTTTGGATGGTCACTTTCATCAACAAATTCAGCCCTTCTGTTTTGTCTAAAATGAGTGAGCACCTGATTAAAGTTTGCAATCAAAATTCCTTTGCCCGGTAAGAAGGGAATAAAGATATTAATGAGAAAGTCCTGATGTCCTGTTCCTGAACGTGCGCTTGGCCCGTAAAGAAAGCGGTTATGTTTTTTCTCTCCAATTCCTATGCCATAGCCAATTCGAGTAAAAGGGAGGACTGGGATTGTGATGCTAGAATTTAAGTATTGTCCGTAATGATCAGTCAGGTCAGTACTTAAGAGAAAGCGAGTTTTAATTCTATACGTATGTTCGAATTCTGCTTGTGCATAAATATCAGTAGCATCTCTATCATGATCTCTTGATTCATTTTTTCTTCTATCATCTGGCAAGGTGAAACCAAATCCATTGTCATTAAATCTTCTTAAGCCTAAGGATAGGCGGTTTTTATCGTATCTCTTGTAGTACTCAATATTGGGTCCCCTTAAAATGACCTTCTGATAAAAATCCAGACTGATACCGGGAAAGAGGGTAGGTCCATCAAAGGTTAAAACACCGTGATAAACTTGGTGAGATCTCACTAGGGTAGCAAAATTAAATTGAATTTTCTCTTCAAGCTTGTCTTGAGCAAATGCACATAGGCCAAGAAAGAGGAGAGTAAAGAGTGATCTCATTTAGGAAATCATCGTTTTGATGATTTCAAATTCTTTTTCAGTAACAGGCATGATGGAAAGGCGGTTGCCTTTTTGAACCAAGCGCATATCTTTAAGTTTTTTATTTTCTTTGATGGATTGTAAGGAGATAACTTGTTTGAAGGTTTGCTTCCAACTAACCTCAACCATGAACCACCTTGGATTTTCTTTTGAGGATTTGGGATCATAGTATTGAGATTTTTTATCCCATGAAGTCGGATCAGGGTAGGCTTCCTTTGTGACTTCTGCGATACCGGCCACACCTGGAACTTCACAACTTGAATGGTAAAATAAAACTAGATCGCCTTTTTTCATATCATCACGCATAAAATTGCGGGCCTGGTAGTTTCTTACTCCATCCCAAGACTCAGGTTTGTTTTTCTTTTCTAGGTCTTGAATTGAGAAAACATCAGGTTCACTTTTCATTAACCAGTATTTTTTTGACATGAATGGCCTCCAGATTTGTTTTGAGAATAAAGAAAAAGAGCTAATTAGTCCAGTAAGAACGATTTTGCCGATTTCCTGCTCGAGACTCATAAATTATGCCCCTATGACGAAGTGTTACTTAGAGACGAGGAAGTATTATGATTAAGAAACTATTATCCCCATTTTTTGCAGTACTGCTTTATGGTTGTTCATCAACGGTTATAGAGAAGGAAGTACTGGCCTACAATCGTATTGCTGATAAGTCAGTGGACTCAGGCATGCCTAATTTTTATCTGATGGATTATGAATTTGATAAGACAAAGAGAGCACCTGCTAGTATTCAAGATCATCAAGAGCTATCAGATACCGACCATGAGCTTGCTCTTCTTTCAAATAGAAAACTTTATTTTATGACTTTATATTCTCAACATATTTGGTTGAGTGAAGTATTATCTCGCGAGAATGAAATCGGATCTTGCCCGGCCTTCCACCATGAAGTTGTGACTCATCAAAATAGGCTAGATACGGCAAAAAGTTTTTATGAAGGGGCCTATTTAAGAGTATTTAAAACGGAAAACTTTACTAAAAGAGAATTACCGTATTTTCCTGAATATGCATTAAATGTGGATACGGATAGGGAAGTCCACTTAGTAGAAAGCTCCACTGAGCAAACAAATTTATTTGTAAAAAGAGGATTAAATAATCATTTCGACAAGAATATTGTCGAGTTAAAAACTCTTTGTGAAACAGGGAGAAGTGATAATTACTATATTTTTGAAAATTTAAGTAACCATTTTTTAAAGAAGCCTGAGTTTCATTATTCACAAGAAGCTCTTAAGGCCCTTTTGAAAACTCCTTTGTTTTCAAATATGCTCTTGTTCCAATCAATGTTAGGAGATAGATTGGTTCTACCAAGCGCAATATCTCATTTCCCTTTTAACTCTTATAATGTTTTTGAAGAAGAAGTTTTTAGTCGAGTAAAGGTTGATTGGGTTAAGAATTACTTTTACGCGGTTAAAAGTAAAAGGGCCTCTCAAGTGGCGAGGTACCAAGTTAAATGAAAATAAACATTTTTCTTTTACTATTCACTTTATTAGTTTCATGCTCAGGAGATATTGAGAACGAAACATCAAATGATCCAACTCTTAGATTGGGCTCTGCCTTAAGTGAAAATACGGATAAAATATTAAGTGCTGTTGAACATTCTTACTTAAATAAGATTTGTGACTCATTTGAAATTAAAACAGGACTAGTTCCAGGTCTTTTAGATAGCAAGCAATGGATTTATCGCACTAGACAGAAGAGGTGTAGTGACGGGTTTATAAATTGTGGGGGAGTTAATTACACTCATGGTTTTATTGATTTTAGTGATCCTGCTAACTCAACTAAAGTCGATGAGTGCAATAGCTCTGAAATCATTTTAGATATAAGTGGAAGTGGATCAAGTATTTCGTTTAATTCAAGCTCTCCATCTGATGATCGTTATTATTTCACTGATTACCAATCCCATGAGCAGGGATTACTAAAAGACTTATGTGCTAAAAGAAGTGAAATAGAAGTAAAAAAAGTGCAAAATCCTTCTAGTGGTCTAAGGGTGCAATACTTTTTCTACTCAGGAAATGGCGCCTGCTCAAGTGATCCAAATATTCTATGTGTTGATATTGACCATGGAGTTAAAAACCAAGCGAATCAGTATATTATTGAGTATATCCATTCTATGAAAATTAATACAAATATAGCTAATCCTCAGAATCAACGTGGACTGGTTACAGAGCGCTCTTTATATGAAGCTTGTTCAGGCAGTTATAGTACTAAGTCATCTACTTTTGTAAGACACCAATAACTTTACAATTCACTTCCTCCCATTAGAGAATAGATTAATATCACTATTTCATTGGAGATTCTTATGAAAGGATTCATCTGTCTTCCTGCTCTACTACTCTTAACTTTATTTTCTTGCAGTAATGCCAAAGATGATAATGCATCTGTTGCAGTAGGTATCGGCCAGAGGGCACTTCTTGGGAAAGTAGAAGCAACCAATGCTGAGATGAACGCCTTAAGAGATGTGTGTCAAGCACTTGAGGCGAAAGAAGCCAATTTTGCTGCAGATCATGAAGGCAAAATCTTTAGTTATAATTCTGTTATTACAGAAAATGGCTGTAGCAGCGGTGCTGTTAACTTAACTCACTCACTCTCATTAGAGCTTAAGCATTCTAATGGTAGTGGATATGAATTTATCAATCAAACGGTCTGGGTAGACCCCAAAGATAAGGCCCATTTCTCATTTGAGTTTGAAACCAATGCTGACGGGCAAGGAAATATAAACTTTAATAAGATTTGTGAACATGTACTTAGTCTTAATGAAGATAGAGTTATCCAAATAACACCTAATAAAAGAAGTACCTACTATGTGAAGAAAACTTCTAGTATTACTACTAGGGTAGATGTCTATTCAGCTTCTGGAGGAAGTGATAATTGGATTAATTCAAAATTGCATTCTGTTACTGTCTTGACGGATCCATCTGCATTCTATGGGCTTGTCCAAGAATCTGAAATCACAAATTCCTGCAGTCCGAGTGAAAGAAAATTAGTAACTTATAAGGCGACCTTTACCGGAACGAATTAAAGCTTTTATTTATATGAAGCTTAAAATCATTAGTTATAATATTCATAAAGGCTTTAACTGGCTTGGTTTCAACTATGTCCTCGATGAGATTAGAGAACTAATTGTTTCCCACAATGCAGATTTGGTTTTACTCCAAGAAGTCGTAGGGGAAAACGAAAAACTAGTTCAAAAGGGATTAGTCGATCGCCATCTCGAGTTTTTCAGTGATTCAATTTGGCAACATCATGCTTATGCAAAAAATGCTGTTTATGCTCATGGACATCACGGCAATCTTATATTGAGTAAATATCCTATTATTAATTCACAAAATACAGACATATCGACAAATCAATTTGAAAAAAGAGGTCTACTCAGTTGTGAAATAGAGATTCCTGAAGCTTTTGGTAAACGAGTTCATTTATTATGCTCTCATCTTAATCTGCTACACGGCGGGAGAAATTTACAATATGGTCTTATCAAAAATGAAATTGAAAAATTAGGC
>CAYGUN010000203.1:0-5685 GCA_964353025.1 uncultured Bacteriovoracaceae bacterium | reverse complement strand
ATAGCAAGGGAGCGATGTCCTCGAATAATAGAATACTCACCAAACAAAAGAATTTTTGAAAAAAACTGTTCGTTATTCATGAATCCTCACAGGTCCCTCTCCTACCTCGTCATCGATAAATTTAATATGTTCAACCTTTGAGCGTAGTTCATTTTTTAGATTTTGAATATCGGCAAAGCTCTCATCATAGAGAATATGCACATTGGGACCAGCATCCATAGTATAAGTTAAATGATTTTCTTTAGTCTGAAATTTCTTAACACAATCAATAACTTTAAGACTTAAGGGAGTCATGAGCATATAGGAATGAGCAGAACTCATCATCAGAGCGTGAAGAGTTAAGGCCTCATTTTCAATAATACCTTTAAAACTACTCCAATCTCCGTTCTTAAGAATTTCAAGTAAATTATTTAAATTCTCTCGGGCCTGAGAAAACCTTTGCTCCCGGTAAGGATGTTCCTTCATCAATTCATGCCCTTGAGAGCTTGAGACACTTTTTGGTGTCTCATCTACAATGCAAATAAGGTCTTTAAGTTTTGAAAAATCTTTATGGATTTCTTGAATATTCACTGCATATTCATCTGTTGAGCCTGAGACGTATTTTGTCTCTCCCCACAAATTGAAGCCAGCATACAAACTGCGAGCGGCACTACCTGAGCCCAATCTTGCCACAGTGCTAGCACGAGGGAAAAAATTATTATTGGGGAGGTCGAAGATTTCTTTTTCTATATCAAGTAAACATAGGGCCAGGGCACTATAACCGGAGGCGGAAGATGCGATTCCTACAGAATGAGGGAAGCTATTTCGAGTTTTAATTTTCAAACTCAGATGATTTAAAAAAGGCGCTAATTCAGAGAGAACTTTAAAAAACTTATCAAGCTTTTTATCATTTTTAATTTCACTATCAATAATTTCATAACTTATTTTTCTTTGACCCTCATCATAAGAGTACTCAATAGAAGTTTCAGTAAAGCAATTTTTCAGAGTAAAACTTAATGAGGCATTCGATGGTAGTTGATATTCTTTCTTTCCCCAATATTTGATGAGCGCGATATTCGATGGAGATCTCCAGGCAACCTTTCCCGAATTTATCATTGGATTTTTATAAGAGGAAGAACTATTGAATAATTTCATTGTCGTTAAAGGCCTGTACTTGATGAGCACTTATATAACGAAGATCACGACAAACAATTTCATCAAATGGAATAATAGTTTTAAACCCACGCTCTTTAAAATAATTCATTGTCGTTTGTTGATCACGCTTAGAGGTAACCAAACAAAAGTCACCTCCCCAAGCACCTAGTGACTTAATAGCGCCCCAATAATCACTAAAAGTTGTATCTTGCACTCTTGGTAAAGAAATGGCCTTGCTCACAATATTTTCATGTGTATGAATAAGAGATTCAAATTCAGATAAATCTGTTACCTCAATCATCTCATCTGTAAGATGAGTTAGTTCATTTATTGTCTTTTGCTTATTTTTAATTTCAAGGGCCTTATAATCTTCAATGGCCTTGGCCGTCTTAGCTTTCTTCCCAAGATACACGAAATAAAGATTTTCATGAAAATGAGGATGAAAATTAACCTGCTTCCAACTCGGGCCACTGGCTATTTTTTGATAAACAATAGGTCCCATCGAACCGGCACAAGCAATATCATAGCCTGAACCACCGAGAGTTCTCATTCCTAATTCAAAAGGACTTATATAGGCCCATTGGGCAATATTATAAATAAGAGTTGAACTGCTACCAAGGCCCCACTCTAATGGGAAATCAAGTTTAGTCTCAACATAAACCTCTACTTCTTCTCTTAAAAAATGAGGATTAAGTTTTCTGGCCTCTTGCAAAATTTTTTGTAAAATTTGAATCTCTTCACTTGGATTTTCTGTGGCTATTTCAAAATGCCATAGCTCAAAGCTTGCATCAAACCAAAGCTTGCCCTCTGAATCGTAGCCTTTCCAAATAAGCTTAGGTTCAAAAGATTTTTTATAACGAACAGTTAGTGTTTGGCCCAAAGTTGTGGGTAGTGCAAGGCCTTGAGCACCGTCCAAGATAAAGTACTCCGAAGTAAGTAATAACTTACCATGACCAAAAAAGAACTGTTCTCTTTGACTACTCAACTTTAATTCCTTCCTACTGAGACATTCTCATCGATGAGAGAAAATTTCTAACTGCTGTAAATGAAACTGTTTTATCAGAAAAGTAACTCTTTGCTCGCTCAATTTCACTACGCGACGCTTCGAGCTGATTTAATATATTTAGTAAATGCATTTTCATATGGCCCTTCTGTATCCCTGTAGTCACAAGAGAGCTCACTGCAGCAAAATTCTGAGCAAGTCCAACTGTTGTTACAATTTGCATGAGTTTTTTTGCATCAGGATTACCTAGTAAGTCTAAAGAAGCGTTGGCCAAAGGATGTAAGCGAGTTAATCCCCCCACTGTTCCAAGAGATAAAGGAATCTCAAGAGAAAAAGTGAATACATCATCCTCAATCTTAGCATCACTTAAACCACGGTACTGGCCATCTCGACTGGCATAAGCATGCCCACAAGCTTCAACCGCTCTATAGTCGTTCCCTGTGGCCACCACTACAGCATCAATACCATTGAATATACCTTTATTATGAGTAACGGCCCTAAACTGATCGACTTTAGAAATATCAATGGCCTGTTTAAACTTCTTAGCAAATACGGCCCCATTTTCTCCTAGATCTTTTACATTACAACTGGCCCAAGATTTTACTACACAATCAGGCGTATAGTTTGAAAGAATGGCCATGGTCACTTCAGCAAAATTCCAATGCTCTCTCATATAACCCGCAATTTCTTCTAGTATGGTATTGATATAATTAGCCCCCATGGCATCGCAAGTATTAAATTTAACTTCAATTTGAAAATAGTCTTTGAGCTCAACTGATTTATCTATTAATTTTAAGCTATGAACACCGCCACCACGATTAGTCATATTACTATCAAAAGCAGCTATTTTTTCAGAAATAGTATCAATGGCCCGAGTAAAAATTTTCTGAAGTTCAAAATATCCAATTGAACTAAAAAAATGAACATGTCCCACTTTTAAAAAACTTAAAACTTCTGAATGAAAGCCTCCACGTTTTGACCAAAAATTAGCGGCCTTGCTAGCAGCGGCTACCACAGAGCTTTCTTCAATGACCATCGGGACACAATAGTTTTTCCCATTAATAATAAAATTGGGAGCTACACCATAAGGAAAATAGAAATTACTTAGTGTATTTTCACTAAATTCATCAAATCGTTTTTGTAGTTTTTCATCTTTTGACCAAAAATTTTTAACGGATAAAAATCTATCCACTTTCTCTTGTGGTAACTGAGAACAAATCCATGCAAGTTTTTCTAGCTTAGATAATTTTGAAAAACCCGATATCGTTTCCACTAGATATCCCCTCTTAAGGTCAATATTCTTTTGGCCAATTTAAAAACTTGGATTTCTCTTTTTAAAAAAGTGGCAAGTTTTTGATAGTCATCCATTGCGTGCTTGAGGATGCTACCGGCCTGAGCGTACAGACAGTTTTGTCCATATAACTGGGTAAGATAATATCCATCCAGAGAATTTTTAACCCCGCCTGAAATAATAATTTCTTTCTCTTTTAATTTTGCCATACTTTTTGAAAATTCAATCATCTCAACTGCCGTATGCCCGATATGAACCATGGCATTTGCTTCTTCTTCACTTCTTTGAAGCTCTATATCTGAAAAATTAGTTCCACCAAAAGAGGAGAATTCAATCCCATCAATATTAAGCTCTGCTAAAGCACTCAAACTCTTGGGCCCCATTCCCTGCCCTACTTCTTTTACAATGATTGAAGTCGAAAGCATCTGAGTTACTACTTCCAAAGTCTCTAATGGAGATTGATAAAAGACATCTCCTTCAGGTTGGATAAACTCTTGTAGAGGATTAATATGTACAACTAGTCCATTAGCAGAAAGCTTACCAATCAAGTCTTCAAGTTTAGATAGCTCTTTTTGTTTTAAAAGAGACTCTAGTTGCGCGATCCCAATATTGGCATACAAAGGTCTATCGCCCATGAAGCCTCTTACGTTAAAATCTTCAAAATAATTATCTGACTCAAGAATTGAGCGACATGAGCCCAACCCCATACCAAGCCCAAATTCAAGACAAGCACGGGCCATGTTCTCATTGATTTTTTTGGCCAGTTTTGTCCCACCAGTCATACTGGAGATCCATAAAGGGAAAGCAAATTCATGTCCTAAGAATTTCAAGCTAGTATCAGTACTATCCAGATCAGAGGTCGCACAAAAGAGAGGTTCATAATAAAACCTCTTATCATTGGACATGGACCCAATCTCACTGGCCAAGGCCAACTGAATATGTTCTTTTTTTCTGCTGTGCATATTAGAGTGGCAGTATAGGAATCTACGTATGACTAGGCCAGAGTTTTTTGACTCAACTTGTAAGTATTATCAATATGTTATACTAACCTAGAGGAGCTAATATGAGAATAAACTCCTTTTTATCCTCTATTTTTGACCTCATTTCCTTCAAAGGGCCCCTAAGCAGTTTTTCTTGAGATTTATTTAAGTCCATTGCAAGAAATAATTCCCTTCCACAACCCACATCAGAGAGCTCTTCAAGCAACTTCGTAAGTCTATAAGGCGTATCCATCATGACTATAGTTTCTTTTCTTTTAAGGAGTTTCGTTAGGGCCTCTTTCCTGTCTTGCCTTGGAATAAACCCCGCAAAATAAAACTCATCATGAACAAATCCACTAAGTGCCACCGCCAATGCAATTGAATTGGCAAAAGGCGTGGCGGTCACTTGAATTTTATTCTTATGGCAAAGATCCACTAATTTTTGACCAGGATCACAAAAGGCAGGTAAGCCACAGTCACTCATTAAAAAAACATCTCGCCCTGACTTTAACTTTGCAATGATTTCTTTATTAAGATCTAGTTGAGTATGTTCATTATAAAGCACGAACCCTTCTATGGCCTCGCGAGGTAGTCCCCATCTCAGCCACCTTCTTCTCACCGTTTTGGCCTCTTCAACTAATAAAAGAGTGTGTTCCCAATTTTGTTGAATAAGATTTAAGGCCACTGGCTCAAGAGGTGACTCATCATCAATAGGAGTTGGAATTAAAGTTAATTTTGCACTCATAGTTTTATAAATAGCTCTGGCCGGTGAAAGTCTGGAGTCTTTTTTACATCATCAGTATTTAAAGCAAAATACTCTCTCGCTTCTGGTTTTCCAAGACAAGCGAAAAAATTACCATATAGATCGCCTTCAATATCTAAATAATCAATAGGAAGACTCATTTTGGCCTTCCACACTTTATCATCCCACTCACTATAAAAGCTTGGATGATAATCAAGTGGGGTGTAAAAGATTTTTCGAGGTTCAGTAATAACTAAGTTAAAGCCCTGGGATAAGGGAGAAAGTTGAACTTCTAAGTATTGCCCCTCTTTGTTACCAAAAAAACACTCCACTACATCATAGTCCCATAGTCCCCAATTTTTCCTGGGGTCTGTACCAAAACGATGCTTGGTATTCCACCCACTGTTTGTTTCAACTTTAAAGCTTACTTCAAGCTTATTTCCCACCTCATAGTGAACACTTACTTGATGAGATCTCTTTACATTGCTATGCTCATAGAACTTAAGAATTTCCATAATAAGAATATAACATGAAT
>CAYGUN010000202.1:0-5692 GCA_964353025.1 uncultured Bacteriovoracaceae bacterium | reverse complement strand
ATCAAATCCTCTAGGATTTAATAATACCTACGCTTTAGCAGTAAGAGAGAGCTTTGCAAGGAAACATGATTTAAATAAAATATCAGATTTAAAAAACCTAAAACTCCATGCAGGTTTTTCTCATGAATTTATGAAAAGAGAAGATGGTCTCGAAGGATTAAAAAAACATTACGATATTAATTTTGAAAGAACTCAAGGCTTTGAACACTCTTTGCTCTATGATGCAATTGCAAATGATGAAGTTGATATTATAGAAATTTATTCAACTGATGGAAAAATCCCCAGCTATAAATTACGCCTACTTGATGATGACAAGATTTTCTTCCCACAGTATTTTGCCGTATTATTCTATGGTAAAAAACTTTTAAATTTCCCTATAACTCTTAGTGCCCTTAAGAAGTTAGAAAGAAGTATTAACAATTCTCAAATGCAAGAGCTTAATGCTAAAAGTGACTTAAAAAAGCACTCTTTTCAGATGATCGCTGATATTTTTCATGGAAAGGAACCATCCTCTGATAGGCATAATTATAGAAAATTAAAAAAACTTATTCAATTAACAAAAGAGCACCTCTATCTTGTTGTCATCTCCCTCTCCTTTTCTATTCTTCTAGGAATCCCACTCGGATATATTGCTTTTAGATATCAAAGTATAGGCCAGGTTGTTTTAGTTCTAGTGGGAGTACTTCAAACCATTCCCTCTCTTGCCCTACTTTGTTTTCTCCTACCCTTATTCGGAATTGGTACACTTCCCTCACTTATTGCGCTCTTCTTATATGGGCTACTGCCAATCGTTCGAAGTACTTATACGGGTTTCTTATCTCTCAATTCATCTCTTATAGAGTCTGCCAAAGTCTTAGGACTTTCATCGGCCCAAAGACTTTTTTATATTCAACTACCCATGGCCTCAAGACAAATTCTTTCAGGAGTTAAGACTTCAGGTGTTATTAATGTTGGAATGACAACTCTTGCGGCCTTTATTGGAGCTGGAGGCTATGGAACTCTTATCGTAACTGGACTTGCACTGAATGATAACGGTGTTATTTTACAAGGGGCCATCCCAGCTGCCATCATGTCAGTTGCTGTTCATATTTTTTTTGAGTTGATTGAAAAAGTTGTTGTCCCTAAAGGCTTACAACTCTAGCGAGCTGAAATTTTCTCGCTTTCAAGCTTGGGATTATTGAAAAGCATATACTTGGCAGTTTGATAAATTCCTTCACAAATTTTCTTCATACGCTCATAAACATCAGGGTGCTGCGCTGACACATCTATCGCATCACTATTATCTAAATAACGAAAGAGACCTTTTTGACTTGGACTATCAAGATAATAAAACTCATCCGATATAAGACCAATTCTCTTAGGTCTTTCATGCCAAGAATACGTGAAAGCATATCGTTCCTTATCATATTCTTCATTAAATAAATCCCGGCCCAAGGTGGTATTTACATAATCAATACCTGCAAGTGAAGCCAATGTTGGTAGCATGTCTAGTTGACTCGCTATCTTATTATAGACTTTAGGTTTTAATAAATTAGGAGCATGAATGACAAGAGGTGTATTGTGGATAGTAAGTCTCAAATCAACTAATGACTGAGGCATATTAACAGATTTTGGTGCTGGTAGCCCATGATCACCCGCAACAACAAAGATTGTATTGCGGTAGTAACTTTCATTTTTTGCCAGACTCATGAAATGACCAAAACTATAATCTTGAAATCGAATAGAATTATATTCATCATTGGAAGAAAAACTATATTCTTCTAACTCTTTTTGAGTAAAGGACTGAGTTCTGTAAGAATGTTGATTATCAGGGATAGTGTAAGGCCTGTGAAAGCCAGATGATTGGATAAGAGCAATAAAAGGTCGCCTTGCTTTTGAACTTAGAGTTTTATTTGCTTCAATAAATAAGTCTAAATCAGAAATTCCCCAGACATCGTTTCGAGGAGCAGTGTAAGATCCTTCTTCAAATATTTGAATACCATCAACATTATAAGAAAAAATCCCTCTAATATTTCCCCAGTTAGCACTTCCCCCAAGAAAATAGTATTTTTCATACCCATCAAACTCATTCATTATCGTATGTTGGTTAACAACCAAAGGATTTCTGGAACTGGTTTTAGCAGCACTCACGTCTGGAATCCCAGTCATAGTGGCAAACAGACCTCTTGCAGTAGCTTCTGTTGGGGTAAAGTATTTTTTAAAAACAACGGATTCTTCCGCCAATTTCCTTAAGTAGGGAGTAGGATCAAGTTTGTTTTGAAAAAGAGAAGTCTTATTGGCCGCGAGAGATTCCAAAACAATAATCACTATATTGGGTTTTGAAACTGAATTTTGCCCTTCCTTTTTAATCATTCTTTTAAAGTTTAAAGTCTCTTTATTTGGGATATCGACTTGTAAGTAGCGAGAAACTTCATCATAATAACTTTCAGTTGCAACTCTATCATAGTTTTTTTCTGTAAACTTTAACGTATCTATAATGTTTAAAACAGGATTAAGAGCAAAATTTGAAGTGAAAGTATCCGTTGAGAAATAGGCTTCACTCCACCTTAAAGGGTAATAGGCAAGCTTCCCATAGAGTGCTCCTACAAAAACAAGAAAACAAAGAAGAAACGACCCTACTTTTCTCTTTAGAGTTAAACCATGGCCATAAAGAATTTCTTCTCGCAAGAGCCTGCCCAACAATTGGTAGTGGATGAATGTGAATAGGATTAGGGCCAAAATTATCCAAACCATAGGATAGGTTTCCCAAGCCATTTGTAATGAAATAATAGGATTTTGTATAACTTCAACACTCGAGGCACTGATTCTAGTCCCTAAATAAGCAAAGAATCCGAAGTCTATCCCCTGTATGATGACAACTGCGAGTATAAGCAAACATGAAATAAACCTTAATGCTTTCTTGATATGCTTTGTCTGTTCCACTCTAAAATGAGGTACGATTAAAGTTATTACTAAAGGAAGAGTCAAAATGGCAGCTAACCTCAGATCAAACTTAGATCCAATATAAAAGGCCTCAAAAATATCAGCCATCCCACCTTTAGGAACTCTATCTATAAAATAGCTTAGAAAGCCTATGCGCATAAGGAGCAAATAAAAAACATGCAATACGAAATAGATGAGGAATAATCTTGATTTCTTTGTTAGATACCTATGAAAAATACTTCTATCCATCGTATGGCCTTAAATTAATCCTTCTATTTCTGGTTTATTTTCTTCAAAATCAACGTCTGTGATTCTTCCAAAATGATCAGAAATCTTATGAGTTGATATATGAATTTCTCTTACATCCTTACTCACAGTTTCTATATGTGAAGCAAGCTTATCCCATCTCACTCGATAACGACTAAAATCAACTGAAAGTTTTTCTAATTCTTTTTGAATAATATGGGTGTACTTATCCCTTTCAAATTGATTAATCAGCAATTGAATTGAAGTAAGATTGGCCATTAATGTTGTGGGAGAACTAATCCACACTTTGGCCTTCTGAGCATATTCAATGATGTCTTGATGATAAGCATTTACTTCTGCAAATATGGCCTCTGCAGGAAGAAATAGAATCGCTTGATTTGCTGTTTCATTAGCTATTATATATTTTGAAGCAATATCATCGATATGTTTTTTAAGATTTTTCTTAAATTCTTTTTCACTCACTTCCCTTTGAGTTTGTTCTAGTTTTTTATCAGTCATCTTTAGATAATTTTCAAGGGGAAACTTTGAATCAATGGCCAACTTATTTATGGGTTGGGGTAAAAATAAAATAGCATCAACAATGGCCCCTGTTGATAGCTTATATTGGAGGTCATAATTTTTCTTAGATTGTCCAAAAATGGAATCTAAGATTTGGGCCAACTGAACTTCACCAAAGATCCCTCTTGTTTTTTTATCAGTTAGTACATTTTGCAATGTATTGACATTCACCGATAGTTTATCGATTTGTTTTTGGGCCTCATCAATTTTGGCCAGGCGAGAGATAACATCTTGAAAAGTTTTATTAGATTGCTTGAAGCTATCAGAGAGTTCTTGAGTAATCTTTAAACTCATTTTATCTAACCTATCTTGTACACTCCCTCGTAAAGCTTCAAAGTCAGATCTCACCTCTGTTGTAATTCGGTGAGAAAATTCAAAAAAGTCCTTAGTTTGCTTTTCGTTTTGTTGCCCGATTCTTTGTTCAAAATAGTTTTGGTGTTCAGATAAGATTTTTCTAATTAATGCATTTGTTCTTGAACCCATCACATAAATAGTGACCAGAGGTCCAAGAATAACAGCGAGCATTATAAAGTATATTTCCATAGTAATAGGCTTTTAAATTTAGCGGTTATCATATAACGTTACAAGTATATCTAAAAGTAAATAACGACATAATTAAGAGGATGAATTGAATCAATACTTTATACTTTTATTATTCTTGATTGTGTCCCCTATTTGCAATGCACAATTCAAGGTATTTGAAACTAAGTCCATCCATAATCAGGCCCTATTCACGCTTCATGGTCTTAATAATAAGCCCGATGTTCTTGAAGAAATTTCTTCCGAAATTGCCTCACAAGTTTTTAGACTCTCCCTTGAAGGACATTATGAGGAAACTCAAGAGTTAAGGTATGAAAAGGCCTTCAATTTAAAAGTTAATGATTGGAATAAATCCCTAGAAGAGCATTGGAAAAAAGCCCTTGAAATAACAGATGATGGCAAACTCAATATGCTGGGCTACTCAACTGGAGCAACCCTTGCACTAT
Source organism: uncultured Bacteriovoracaceae bacterium (assembly GCA_964353025.1). Lineage (GTDB taxonomy): Bacteria > Bdellovibrionota > Bacteriovoracia > Bacteriovoracales > Bacteriovoracaceae > CALFYV01. Next base: position 959 of record CAYGUN010000202.1, on the reverse strand, counting down.
TGCTTACTTTGCAGCAAAAAATTAATCCACATAAGCTTGTCTTACTTGCCCCTGCTATCAAAGCAAAATGGTATACTGCTTTCATTAAAGGCCTTTTCCCATTCAATAACTTTATCGTTCCTAGCTTCTCTCCTCCATACTATCAGGCCAATGAAGGGACACCTATAAATCTATACAAGTCCCTCTTTCATAATATTGAACAACTAGAAAATATAGAGGTTAACCCGGCATTACTACCTGAAACATTAGTCGTACTCAGTGAAGACGACGAACTGGTTGATTCCAAGGAAGTGGTTCAATGGATAAATGATAATCATTTATCCCATTGGAAAGTCATTTGGGTAGAAAAATGTGAAGATTCAACTGTAGACTATTCTCATCTGCTTATAGACTCTGCATCATTAGGCGAAAACTGCTTCAAAAACCTGACTAAGAAAATCAACGGTTTCCTGGAAAAATAAACTAATCCTTAAAAGGTTCATTTTTTTAAGTTAGAATCTTAAGAAATAAGCGAGTTAATCTAAAATGCTAAAAATTATAAACTGTCTCTTTTTCCTCATATTTCTTGTAACACCTGCTTTGGCAGAACTTCCTCAAGAACATTTTCCAGTTGATGATTATATGAGGCCTCGAGTTGATTTTTGGAAGCAAGTTTTTTCTGAAGTTCATTCCTACGAGGGACTTATCCATGATGATGAAAACCTTTCAATCGTTTATAAGAAAATTGAGTTTAACGGAAAAAGCAGGCGCCAAAAAATTCGCTACGTCCGCCAGGTCAAAAGAGAAATAACAAGATCCTTGTGGTCGATTATAAAAAAACGCAAAAAGAATTTAACTGAACAAGAAGAAGGACTGTTATCCCTCATCGGAGATCCTCCACTTGAAGAATTAAGAAAAATGCCTCACTAGGTAAGGGTTCAACAAGTAATGATAGATCGCTATGTCTATGGCCTTACTCG
>CAYGUN010000201.1:0-5694 GCA_964353025.1 uncultured Bacteriovoracaceae bacterium | reverse complement strand
CTAGAAGCTTTCTTTTTGCCTGGTTCCGTCTTTTTACCAGGACCTGTTCTCTGCTTTGGCTTCTTTGGGCGCTTGGGCTTCATTGGCCTGGTATCAAGCTTTGCAGGAGGTAGATGAATCGTTTTTTCGAAATGGGGAACCTCTTGGCTTGGGATTAACTTTTGAATAAGTCTTTCAATCTGTCTCAATTGTTTAACTTCATCTTGAGCAACAAAAGAGACAGCCTCTCCTTCTTTCCCCGCACGAGCAGTTCGCCCAATTCGGTGAACATAGTCTTCTGGAACCTTTGGTAAATCAAAGTTCACAACTAGCGGTAGTTCACTAATATCAATTCCTCTGGCCGCAATATCGGTGGCAACTAGAATATCAACTTTGCCACTTTTAAAATCAGCTAATGCTTTAGTACGTGCTCCCTGGCTTTTATCACCATGAATGGCCGCAGACTTAATGCCAAGGCTTTGTAGTTTTCTATCAAGACGATTACAACCATGCTTAGTTCGCAGAAATACTAGTGCCTGCTTCCAATTTTTTTCTTTAATTAAATGAATGAGAAGCCCCGCTTTTTGGCTTTGCTCAATAGGAACTAACCACTGATTTATCACATCAATTGTTGCATTCTTTACTCCAATTGAGATTTCAACTGGGTTATGAATAAGTCCTTTGGCCAGACTCCTAATATCGTTTGAGAATGTGGCAGAAAATAAAAGGTTTTGTCTTTTCTTTGGCAGAAGTGCCATGATCTTTTTAATATCATGAATAAATCCCATATCCAGCATTCTATCGGCTTCATCCAATACAAATATTTCAAGATTAGGAAACTTAATGGCCCTTTGATTATAAAGATCCAAAAGTCTTCCTGGAGTGGCGACTAAAATATCAACTCCACGCCTAAGCTTCATTTTCTGTGGATTAATCCCTACTCCACCAAAAACAACGGCGTAGCTCATACATAAAAACTTAGAGTAGTCTTGCACACTAGCTTCAATTTGGGCCGCAAGCTCTCTGGTAGGAGTTAAAATAAGAACACGGGCCTCATTTGATCTTGCTCTTGGCCCATTAATAAGTCTTTGAAGAATGGGTAAAGTAAAGCCTGCAGTCTTCCCTGTTCCTGTTTGGGCCGCGGCCATCACATCTTGTCCCTTAATAATGGGAGGAATCGCCTGAGCTTGCACCGGAGTAGGAGTTTCATAACCCTTAAGCTCTACCGCTTTTAATATTCTTTTATCTAGGCCCAAGGCCGTAAATTTAATTTTTTCAGTCATTATATTGTCCTATAGCAATTGGTATAACACAGAATGGGTCCTTAAGAGATAAAAAATTGTGGTATTTACTCTAAAATAACATAAGAAGGGTAATCTCTACACTGACTTATCAAATACCTCGATTTGAAATTTCTTTCCCCTAAGATGTCATGAAAACGGTGTTAAAAGAAAAGGGCCCACTCAATTATCTACTTTTTAGACGGGTCATTAGGATTTGTCGGTGAACTGCCTTGTGCATATTCATCTCCATCATTGATACCATCATGATCAGTATCTGGGTCGAGAGGATCTGTTCCTCCAAAAATCTCATGCTTATCATTCACTCCATCACCATCAGAATCAGGATTTCGTGGCTTCGTTCCTAATTCAAATTCTTCTGCGTCAGTTAATTTATCTCCGTCAGAATCAGAGTTGTTGGGCAAAGAGCCAAATTCTTTTTCCATTCCATCAGTAAGTCCATCATTATCTGAATCACTATTTCCAGGATCTGATTTATCTTGAAGTTCAATTCCCGTTCTTACTCCATCTTCATCAGGATCTTCACAAAGAATACAATCAGTTGATTGAACAAAAGGAGTTTGATTACGATTTCTCCAGCGTTGTGTCTCAGCTTCCCTTTCATCTTTAAACTTCTTAAAGGCATCAAAAATATTTCCTTGAACATCCTTCATAAAATCAAAAATTTCACCTGTATCATTAAGATAGGAAACTTGCCTGGCGCTTGAAGTCGTCATGACGGTCCGACACATACAACCCTCATCTTGCGCTGTTATATCATTTAATCCTTTTTCAAGATGTTTCCCTGCAAAGCAACTAGAAATTAAAACTTTTACGTTACAAGACTTAAGCTTTGAAAGCTGCTCTTTCATAAAGCTTGTCGACATGTAAAACCCCTCAGGATGTCCTTCCGTCAGAGTTTGACCTGGGTTATCAGGATCGGGCCGCCTAAGAGTGGTGTTCATATCGATTGAGCCACCAGGTGAACCATGGCCAGATAGCACAACAAGAACCTCATCACAACACCCACTAATTTTAGCAACAGCTTCATCAAATGCCGCCATAACGTTGGCCCTAGTTGTTGTACTTCCTCTGTCTTGCGTGACTCCTTTATAGTGAGGAATTCTGACTATCGCCTCATAACCATTTTGATAGACATAATCCACCACACTTTCTTTGTAGCCCTTCTCGCTTTCTTTTGAATATCCCACAATAACAACAGCAATCTTTTTTCCAGTTCCTTCTTCACAACCACATTTATTCATCTCTGAATTCATCACATCATCAGATTGATGTTGTTCATAGCGGCCCAAGATTTTTCTTCTCCACTCACTTTCAACTTCATCTGCAGGAGTGGGAAATTGTGACCAATCAATATTTGTAATCCCAGTATTAACCGGAGTCGCGGGTTGTGGGGTAATGCTTTTTACTAGTGAAGAACGAATTAAAGGGGGAAAACTTATTTTTTGTAATCTTTTAAAACGGGGGAAGCCTTGGGGATGAAAACTTTTAACTCTCTCATCATCTTCAGAGGAGAAAAGATGAAGACCATGAACAATGGGATAACCTCGCTTAGCAATTGCATGAACCTGTCCCGTTTTTTGCGAGACAAGGATAAACTCCGTTGGATGATCATACAAAGCGCCTGGGTGAAAATCAGCAAAAAATAACCAAGATTTATCATAAAGCTTATGTGCCGCTTGTTCTTTAAAAGGCCCTACTTCTATTTTTGTTCCAACTTGTAAAAGCTTTGGATACACAAAAATATTGGACTGTTTTTGCTGGGCCTTTTTAAGCCATCCTTGTTGAATGATTTTTGCAATAGCACAGTCTTTCGAACAGACTGCTTCTGAATTAACTGAGAAAAATAATAACAAAAACAATAATGCTAACTTTGACATCCCCTCTCTCCCTTTAGAAATGCTTCGTACTCACACAATATGCAAAATAAGCACCAAAAAGTGATTCAGTAATTAAAGCAACTTGACGCAGGTCTAAGTGCAACTGGGGCGGTATTAACACCAAGGAAGGTGGTGTCAAATTGTGAACGAGTAAAATAGAAAGTACAAATGAAACGGAGGGGGACCAATTGGCTGCAATCATGGCCAGAAAGTAAATAATGGGAGAAGACTTCCCCTTATAATCTTTTCCAACAGCTTTTTTTAAAACCGATCACTACCCTGAAAGGAAATAATCGTTTGCTGTAAAATCCAATAGGCCAATATAGATAAAGCTTAGAACATAACTTAAAAATGTAGGGATGATTTCTTTTAAAGCATCTAAAGTTAATCCATGAGGTACTTTTAACTCCAAGACCATAATAGTAATGATTATGGCAAGAACACCATCGCTAAAGGCCTCTAGTCGATTTTTTCCGATTTTTGGATAACCCATACTAAAAATATTAATCGAGTTCAGAAGTACCTACAATAGGCACTGGCATGCTAGAAAGCAGTCATTATGCTCAAACAACTAATTGCAGCATATTATATCAAAAAAATATTACCTCCCATCCACAACGCAAGTTGTAATTTTGTACTAAATTTCGTAGGTTACCCCCTACAAACACAAGGAATTTATGATTAGCACAGATAATATTGCTCTAAGCTTTGGCGGAAGAAAACTCTTCGATGAAGTAAATATAAAATTCACCCCCGGAAATTGCTACGGTCTGATTGGAGCAAACGGTGCTGGTAAATCAACTTTTCTGAAGCTCCTCTCTGGTGAGATTGAACCCCAAAGTGGAACGATTAATATTACTCCAGGACAAAGACTCTCCATTTTAAAGCAAGATCATTTTACCTATGATGCCCATACGGTACTTAAGACTGTCATGATGGGAAATCAAAAGCTTTATCAAATCATGCAGGCCAAAGATGAAATCTATATGAAGCCTGATTTCTCAGAAGCAGATGGAATCAAGGCCAGTGAACTTGAAGCCGAGTTTGCTGAAATGAATGGTTGGGAAGCAGAGGCCGAGGCTGGACAACTTTTAGCAGGTCTTGGGATTGGAACCAGCTATCATGAACTTTTAGTTAAAGAATTAACTGGTGGTGAGAAAGTTAAAGTCTTACTTGCCCAGGCCCTTTTCGGAAACCCCGACATCCTACTTTTAGATGAGCCAACCAACCACTTAGATATGAAGGCCATTAACTGGCTTGAGAATTTTCTGCTTAATTTTAAAAACACAGTCATTGTGGTCTCCCACGATAGGTACTTTTTAAACAAAGTCTGTACTCATATGGCAGATATCGACTTTAAAAAAATCACGACTTATGCCGGGAATTATAATTTTTGGCGTGAGGCCAGTGAGTTGGCCATAAAGCTTAGATCAAACGAGAATAAAAAGGCGGAAGACAAGGCCCAAGAATTAAAATCTTTTATTCAACGCTTTAGTGCTAATGCTTCAAAATCAAAACAAGCAACCTCACGACAAAAACAACTAGATAAACTTAAGATTGTCGACCTACCTGTTTCTTCAAGAAAATATGCTTATGTGCATTTTGAACCAAAAAGAGAAGCGGGAAAAGATATTCTCACCGTTGATGGAATTTCAAAAACGATTGATGGAGTTAAAATTTTAGATAATATTAGCTTCACTTTACAAAAAGGCGATAAAGTTGTTTTCCTAAGTGATAGTGATGTGGCCAAAACAACTCTATTTCAAATACTGGCCGGTGAATTGGAATCTGATAGTGGTGAATATAAATGGGGAGTCACAACAACGACTTCCTATTTTCCTAACGATAATTCCAAATACTTTGATTCAGGAGAACATAATCTGGTTGATTGGCTTAGAAGTTACTCCACTGAAAAAGAAGAGTCTTTTATTCGTGGTTTCCTGGGCAAAATGCTCTTCTCAGGAGAAGAGGCCCTAAAGAAAACCAATGTCTTATCCGGTGGAGAGAAAGTTCGTTGTATGTTGTCTAAGATGATGCTCTCAGGTGCTAATGTTCTTATACTCGATGGACCTACTAATCACTTGGACCTTGAAAGTATCTCTTCAGTAAATGACGGACTAGTCAGATTTAAAGGTACTGTTTTATTCGCCTCTCACGATCATGAATTTGTTCAGACTGTGGCCAATAGAGTGATTGAGATTGATACTAAGCTCGTTAATGACAAGTACACTACTTTTGATGAGTATCTAGAAGAAAACCACGCTCTTTAATATCTTTTAAAATTTAAAATACGAAAACCTGATAAAGATCATTCTTTACAGTAATGGATATCCTCACAAAGCTCTACCTACTCTTTTAAAGTATTAGAGTATCTTATCACTATGAAACCTAAGGATAAAAAATGAAAAAGAATGAGCCTATTAAAAATTTCATGACACATGATTTAAGAACAATAACGCTACAAAACTCATTATCTGAGGCCCGTGCTATCTTCTTAGAAATGGGCGGACATCACTTGCCTGTAGTTGAAGGAA
>CAYGUN010000200.1:0-5722 GCA_964353025.1 uncultured Bacteriovoracaceae bacterium | reverse complement strand
ATATTTAACAACGAGATAAATTGGCTTGTTTACCTCTTTTAATTTCTTAGTTTTTGCAAGAGCTGGAGATAAAGATGAAAAGATAAAGTTGATAAGACCTTTTTTATCTTCAGGCGTATTTGGCACAACAGACTGCTTGGCAATCAATTTATAAAACCAATTAAAAATATACCCCAAAGGATTATTCATCGGCCTATCCACATCAAGCATAAGAATTAATCTATCTTGCTCCGTACGATTATGAGCAAAATGCAGAAAAGTTTCATCAAACAATAAAGCCTCTCCGTCTCTCCATGAATAATTCTGGCCATCTATATTAATGAAACATCTATCATCATTAGGAGTTTTAAGGCCCAAGTGAAACCTAAGAGAGCATGCCATCGGATCAAGGTGGCGAGTGAGTTGAGAACCAGCAGGCAAAATAGTTAACATAGAACCGTTCACGCATTTTATTTTATTTAAAATTTCAACAGACCTTGGCATTAATCTTTTAGCTGAATTATGAGTCGAGCCATACCAAGTCAGATAAAACTTGCTCCACCCATACTTATAAAAAGTTCTAAAGCCTAAGTCATAATAAGAATCAGAGTTTTTATCCGTTGTTTGTTCAAAGAGTTTTTGATTTTTAAGTGCGACTGCTTCTTCACGAATCACTTCCCAATTCTTGCGGACAACATCAAGTTCCGGAAAATCCTTTAAATCCATGATGGATTTTCGTGCACGTTTTTGAGTAAATAAATATAAAAAACTATTTAGTGGCGAAGTAAAGGGCCATCCCTTTCTCACAAACTCTTTAAAAGAGTCATATCTTTGAGTCCCTCTGTAAGCATAGACATAAGTCACAGAACCCAAGACAAAGGCCAAAACTAGCGACAGTCCAACTGATACGATAAGCATACTTTTCTACTTCTGTTATAATTCAATTCTCGTAGAAACCATTATGCCAGAAATCTCTTAATAATAGAAATGATCTCAGTCATAAAAAAATGACTTAAACCTCTTTATACAAGAGGTTTAAGTCATTGATTTTAATCATATTTTATAATCTAGCAGCGTATTGAAGCTCCTCTTTATCAACCAGCAGTACCAGACCTCCATTCTTTCCGCTGTCATCATTAGAGAGTACTGAAAGCCTACCCACCTTAATTCCTTTTACTTTAATACCAATCGGAACTGAGTTAATCTCAGGGATGATATCTCCCAGAACAGGTACCTTACTCAAAAAAGCACTAATCACATTATTGGCAGTATTAATGGCGCCTCCCGCTAATTTAACCGGAACAAAAGCTCCGAATACTTTCACTTCAGAGTCTAGGTAAACTTGCACTTTTCCAATTTCCTTTCCTTGTAAGGAGTCAAATTTTGCACCATGAAGAAAGTTTGGGAAAGATCGACCAGGTGAAGTTTGTAGTTGTTCTAAAATATGCTCATCATGAAAATCACTTGAGTAAACCTGAAGCGCCAGTTTCTTCTGCCCTGATTCATCTGCCACAATTCCAACACTTGATTTTTTAGGGGCCAAAGGTTGAATTTCAATTTCAGGTGCTCTTGCAAAATGTTTTGATTCAACATCAATCAGAAAAATTTCTTCTTCTCCAATTTCAACTCTTTGTACTTGAACCTTACCGATCACACTCTTAACTGCTGAGCCAATCTTTTTGCCTACATTTTTAATATCATCAATGAATCTCACTCCATTTTCTTTGCGGCATTGTCTTTTTTCTTTTCGACAAGATTTTTTTGAATTTCCACTTGCTACACAAGCTTTAAATTCTTTTTTGCACATTGCTTTTAAGCTTTTTCGGCTGGCTGCATGTGTGCTTGGTATAAATGAGACTGAAAAAATAAAAAATGAAAACAGGATAATTCTGTGTACGTGCATCGTTCCCTCCATGGACTCTTGAATGGTCGCCGTCTTGGCAAAATACTAAGAAGCATAATTCATGCCAAAATTTTAGGGACTTAAACTACCAAAAACACGAACGACTGTTCGGGTCACAATTAGCCTGGGGTAGTTTTGTCACTAGTGCAAATTGAATATTTTAGATTTCTTAACGAATAAGATGCGGAATAATAAAAATACTAACAATCGAACAAATGATAATAAAGCTAATATTAATCCAAAAACCAACCTTCACCATATCTCCAATTTGCACTCTATTACTTCCGAAAATAATAGCGTTCGGTGCAGTTGCAGCGGGAAGCATAAAGGCCGATGAAGCCGCAAGCGTTGCTGGGATCATTAGCATATAAGGATTAATACCTGTTGTTTTGGAAATTGAAGCTAAAATAGGAAGAACCATTTCAGTTGAGGCCATATTAGAAGCAAGTTCAGTGAAAAAACTCATTCCTGTTGTTAGACAGACAATAATAAAAGAAGGATTAAGTTCTTTAAGCATGATGAGCTTTTGACCTAAGTATAGCGAGAGTCCACTATGATCAACTCCTTTGGCCAGCGCAAATCCCCCACCAAAAAGAATAATTGTATGCCATGGTATTTCAGTAATGGCCCCTGCATTTAAAAGTTTCTTTTGAATATGATGACTTTTTGAAGGAATAATAAATAAAGAGAACGCCACTAAAATGGCAACCGTGCCATCATCTAAGAAATCTGGTTTATTCAGAAAATGGGACCATCCAGGAATCGTAATAAAACCAATATTTAAATCTTTCCTAAAAATCCATAGCAAGGCCAGTAGAACAAAAATGAATAAAACCCATTTTTCTTCATACTTCATTTTTCCAAGCTTTTTCTTTTCTTGCTGAATAATATTTTGATCAATTTGAGCAATGTCCTGTCCTGCGAGCATCTTCCATTGAATAATATATTTCGCTATAACAATCATAACAATAACCATTGGGAAGCCAAAAGTTATCCATTGACCAAAACTCACTTCAGGAAGATCGGGGAAATTAAGTGAAAAAATTCTAATAAAAGCAATATTAGGTGGAGTTCCCACTAAGGTGGCCACACCTCCAATTGTTGCAGAGTAAGCAATACTCATCATTAATGCCGAAGCAAAATAACGAGTTTTTTCATTCACTCCATTAATCTCTTCATAATTTGCAATAACAGCTAAAGCAATCGATACCATCATGACAGTTGTTGCAGTGTTGGAAATCCACATGGAAAGAAAAGCAGTTGCGGCCATAAACCCAAAAATCAGATCCTCTGGCCTATTCCCAAAAAGCGAAACAATGTTTAAGGCTATTCTTTTATGCAAATTCCATTTTCTCATGGCCATGGCAATAAAAAAGCCTCCAATAAAAAGCATGAGAACAGAGCTCATATAAACTGGGGCCACTTGTTTGGCTTCCATGATTCCGAGCATAGGATAAAGAGCGACAGGAAGAAGGGCTGTAGCAAATAAGGGAATGACTTCAAAAATCCACCACAGAGCAATTGTGATGGCCACACAAAGCATAGCAAAAATTGTATTAGGCTCTCCAAAATTTTGTTTAACGAAAGCTATCAGTAATAAACAAGGCAAGAGAATAATAATACTTTTTGAATCAATTCTTTATTCATCTCGACAACTTTAGCTGATGGTGAAAAGTTAGATCAATATAGAGGCCCAAGTTCAAATCTTGTACTCCTACAATTTGATTTTCTAAACAATTTTTTAAATCCGCGGAGATACTTTCTTTATGATTATCCACTGCCAGGTATCTTACTTTATTAAATTTTTCCCTTTTTCGTAATTTAACGACAACACAGTAGTACCGACTCCTTAGCTTCGAAGCAGTATGTTTTTCGAAACAATTATTTAACTGTTTTTCTTTGGAGTAGATAAAATCATTAAGCTGCACATGAATGCTTCTTTTGGCCACTTCATAATTTTTAACACCCATCTGTAGCTCTTTATAAGTCTCAGGACTACAGTATTGTTTTTTATCATAAGGACCAAAAAGCGTTTCAGTGACAGCACAAGAAAAGGCCAAGAAAAATAAAAAATACTTTAAATTGCTATACACTCAAAAAAACCTGGGAATGATTTATTAATAACATTTGTATAACGAATCTTACCCCCACCGGCAAGAATCATCAACAGAGATGCCATCATAATCATTCGATGGTCTGGAAAAGGTGTAAATTCTGCTACTAATTGAAAAGTATTTGTGCCTTGTACAATAAAAGTATTACTACTTTCATTATAGTGTGATTCAACGCCAAAGCCTTGAAGGATCATTTTCATTTCTTCTAAACGATTACTTTCTTTGAATATCAAATTTTTTATATTAGTGAGCCTAGATTCACCTTGGGCCTTGGCCGCAAAAATGCAAAGAACTGGCACTAAATCAAGGCAATTCGAACAATCCCATTCAAAGGGTTTTATTTTTTCCAGAGGATTAATAACTAATCCATTACCAGAAAAAAGATACCCCCCTCCTTGAGATTCAAGGAAATCTAAAATTTGAGAGTCTCCTTGATTAACATCTTTTTCAAATGCATTTTTTATACAAACGCCATCAAACAAGGCCCCCAACGCAATGATATTTGCAGCACAACTGTAATCAACAGGGATTTTTATTTCATTTTTTTGCTGAAGCTTTTCAATAACTTTATTAGTAATGTCTATATAGCCAGAAGAACTATCCACATTGCCTGCATTAACTCGCATATTAAAGTCAAAAGTACTTAACTTGATGGCCGAAAAAAACTGAGTGGAATGTTCACAATTAATAAATATATCTCTAGCGCTTAGAGGTCCCTGGACTTCTAAGGGATACTTATCACTCGTTATCTTCACATCTAACTCTTTTAAGGCCTTAAACAACTCTTCATGAGGACGGTTTTTCAACCTCTCATGGATATCAATTTGATATGTTTCTTGACCACGTGAAATCAGAGCTAGAAAAAAACGAAATGATGTTCCTCCTTCTCCCAAGAAAAAAGTGGATGATTTTCTCTGCTGTTCACAAGCAGGGAAACTCCTTTTGATCTTTATTGAATCTTCATTTTGCAAAACCTCGAGACCTAGTTTTCTTAAGTTCTCAATTAGATCTAAAGAGTCTTGGGAATATGATGGGTTAAAAATAGTAATGTCGCTTTTTAAAATTGAAGCAACTATGAGGGCCCTATTCATATAAGATTTTGAACTTGGAATAAGCAGGTTTTGATAAGAAAATTTTGCAGGTAAATCAGCTATCATACAAAGGCAATTCTATTTCTCAATTCATTGATTTTAATTTTTTCAAAAGAGGGAAAACCAATACTGCGTATTGAAACAAATATCACTTCATCTTTTGTGATTTTTTTATCTTTAAGAACATAATTCCAGAATTCATCTGGATCTTTTGGTCTTGTCATTAATATATGCTTATCCAATTTGAGTTTATCCATTATAGTATAAAGCTCTGATAATAAATCATGCCGAAAAGTTTTCAAGGTATAAAAAACTCCTAACAGCACGGCCTTACCGTGAATTAAGGATTGCTCTTTTTCAAAAGCATGCCCTAATGTATGGCCAAAATTTAGCATCATGCGACTACTGATATCTTTAAGATCTTTTTGAACAACTTCTTTTTTAAATTTCAAGCAGCTTAAGATAATATCATTGACAGGAATATCTCTTTTGATCATTCGATTAATATCAGTGGATAAAAAACAATATTTTACAATTTCTCCCAGCCCTGATTCATATTCTTCTCGAGCAAGAGTTTCCAAAAATTCATTACATATGTAAATTGATTCAGTTTGATGAATAGAGCCTATTAAATT
>CAYGUN010000199.1:0-5756 GCA_964353025.1 uncultured Bacteriovoracaceae bacterium | reverse complement strand
CCCAAATATAATTGCTCATGAGAGTTTTTCTCACAATGCTATGGTCTTGGCCAATAATTAGAAGTTATGGCTTAAACCAATATTAATACTTTGGTTCTCATCAACTTTAATATTATCTGATAAAGTCACACTTTCTATATCATCAATGACATCTTTCCTATAATTAGCAAAAAGTGTTGGTCCTCCGGGGATAGGAAGCTTAAGCCCACCTTCATAATAATAGCCTTTTCTATTCTTCTCATCTGTCACAATGTCTCCACTTCCAGAGTTTGAAGTGATCTGTGTATTAGTCACACTTGCTCCAGCGGAGCCTGTTATAAAACGCCCTAGAAATAACCTAAGCCCAACGGAGACTTCTTGATCGACATAATCCGCTTTGGTTAGACTTCCTTGAATTTGTTTTAATCCATATTTCTTTTGTTTCCCACCCACTTCAATTCCAAGAAAAGCAAACCTTTTCCCTACTGTAAGCCCTACTGAGTTTCCGTCATAATCCACTCCCGTCTTGCTTGAAGCCGTTATCTTACCTGCATTAACTTGACCGTAAAGGGTTGCATATGAAACTGGAATAAAGAGAGAGAGTATAATTAAATATTTCATAGTTGCCTCCAAAACTAGGTTACTTGAAAGCAAGGTTTATATCTATAGATAAAAAAATTCCCCCATTTTTGGGGGAATTTTAAACGTGTGCATGCAGGATTATCTAAGAAAAGAGTTATGGCAAACTCTATTTAGCTTATGAACAACCAGTGGTAGTACCACAGGTATCACATTTTAAACATGTCCCATTTCTCACAAGAGTAAATGAACCACAATCAGTACAGGCTTCACCAGCATAACCCTTGAGTTTTGCCATCTGACGCTGCTTCTGCTCTTTAATCATTTTGGAATTCGCCTCTTGTGTGAAAACTTTATGAGTTTCAACACTCACACTTCCATCAGCATGAGTCACTTCACGATCTTCCATCATGGCCAAAAGTGGTTCTGCCTTATCTTTTTGCTCACCAGTAATCGTATCAGACTCAAGATCACTTGGTTTTACATGAACCAAATCATGGCGACCAAGATAGCGACAAGCAAGGTCTCTAAAAACATAATCAATAACCGACGTACTCATCTTAATATTATCATGTCCTTGAACCATTCCATTTGGCTCAAAACGAGTAAAAGTAAAAGCATCAACAAACTCTTCTAAAGGAACGCCGTACTGAAGACCAATAGAAATAGCGATAGAGAAGCAGTTCATCAGTGAACGGTAAGCTGCTCCTTCTTTATGCATATCTACGAAGATTTCACCAAGGCTTCCATCTTCATACTGACCAGTTCTTAAATAAACCTTATGTCCACCAACATGGGCCTTCTGAGTATAACCAATTCTTCTATTAGGAAGTGGTTTTCTTTGAGAAACTTCTTTGTAAATAATTTTCTCAACAATTTTTTGTGCTACTTGAGTGACTTTCTGAGTTTGAGAAATCTCATCATAGGACTGCTCATCATCATCAAGAAGTCCCAAGTCTTCAAATGCAGCAGCATTCAACGGTTGAGAGAGTTTTGAACCATCTCTATAAATAGCATTGGCCTTTGTCATCAAAGACCATGAAAGTTTATAGGCTTCAGAAATCTCTGCAATGGTTGCTTCATTTGGCATATTGATTGTTTTAGAAATCGCTCCAGAAAGATACGGCTGAGCTGCGGCCATCATACGAATATGTCCTTCAGCTGAGATGACTCTCGTTCCATATTTTCCACATTTATTAGCGCAATCAAAGACAGATAAATGCTCATCTTTTAACTCAGGAGATCCTTCTACTGTCATCGTTCCACAAACATAGTCTCCAGCAGCTGTAATTTCAGCATCTGTAAAACCGATTTCTTTCAAAATGTTTAACATTGGGTCATTAAGTTTTTCTTCTGAAATTTTTAGAGTTTTTGTTAAAAACTCATCACCAAGACTATAGCGATTGAAGGCAAAAGTGATATCAAAAGCAGACTCCAAAGATCCCTCGACAACGCTAATTTTTTCATCTGTAAATCCTTTAGCTCTAAGCTTTTCATGAGTTATGCATGGAGCACCAACAAGAGTCCCATGTCCTACTGCATATTTTTTAATATTTTCAATTTGTTCAAGTGTGTAACCAAGATTTTCCAGTGCTTTTGGAACAGACTGATTGATAATTTTGAAATAACCACCACCAGCTAATTTTTTAAACTTAACTAGAGCAAAGTCTGGTTCAACACCTGTTGTATCACAGTCCATAACTAAGCCAATTGTTCCAGTTGGAGCAAGAACTGTGGTTTGAGCATTTCTATAACCAAACTCTTCTCCAATAACAAAGGCCTCGTCCCAAGAACGTCTAGCAGCTTCAACTAAGTAATCATCAGTTTTTTCTGCATTTAGTGGTTGAGGGGTAACAGTTAAATCTTCATACTCTGAATTATGAGCACCATAAGCAGCACGTCTGTGGTTACGAATAACTCTTAACATCTCATTTTTATTATTCTCATAACGAGGGAAAGGTCCTTGCTCTTTGGCCATTAGGGCAGACGTTTTATAGGACGTTCCTCCCATAATAGCAGTAATAGCAGCGGCCATATTACGCCCTTTTTCACTATCGTAGGCAATACCATTTAACATTAGAAGAGCACCAATATTTGCATACCCCAAGCCTAATGTCCTGTACTCGTATGAACGGGTAGCAATTTCTTTAGATGGGAATTGGGCCATAAGAACAGAGATTTCAAGAACCATCGTCCATAGCTCACAACCATGAATAAATGAATCAACATCAAACATTCCAGTTATTGGGTCTAAAAACTTAACAAGATTCAAAGATGCGAGGTTACAAGCTGTATCATCAAGGAACATATACTCAGAACAAGGGTTAGAAGCATTAATTCTTCCGTCCTTTGGACATGTATGCCACTCATTAATAGTGTCATCAAATTGAACTCCAGGATCCGCACACTGCCATGCAGACTCAGAAATCATCTCCCATAAAGCCTCTGCTTTAATAGTTCTAACAGTACTTCCATCAGTGCGACTTACAAGATGCCATTCACCACCCTCTTCAAGAGTCTTAAAAAAACTATTAGGAATACGTACTGAGTTATTTGAGTTTTGACCACTTACTGTTGCATAGGCTTCAGAGTTCCAATCAGTATCATAAACTTCAAACTCAATTGACTCGAAACCTTGACGAGCAAGATCGATACAACGAGTAATATAATTCATAGGAACTTGATCTTTACTAGCTAAACGAATGGCCTTTTTTAACTTAGGGTTTGTTTTAGCAGAAAGGCTTTAATCCCCTTCGCGCTTAAGGGCCTCAAAAATTTGTGCTAAATGCTGCTTACAAATTTTTGAACCTGTTACCAGTGAAGCGACCTTGCGCTCTTCTTTTACTTTCCAAGCAATAAATTCAAGAATATCTGGGTGGTCTAAATCAAGACAAACCATCTTGGCAGCACGTCTAGTTGTACCACCAGATTTAATGGCCCCTGCTGCCCTATCGCCAATTTTAAGAAAAGACATTAAGCCAGAAGAATATCCTCCTCCTGATAATCTTTCTCCTTCGCCTCTGATATGAGAAAAATTCGTTCCTGTACCTGAGCCGTATTTGAAAAGTCTTGCTTCTCTGGTCCAAAGATCCATAATTCCGTTTTCATTTACCAGATCATCTTGAACTGATTGAATGAAGCATGCGTGTGGTTGCGGTCTCTCGTAAGCGGAAGTCGATCTTTTAATATCTCCAGATTCTGGGTCAATATAGTAATGTCCTTGTGGTTTTCCCTTTACTCCGTAAGCAGTAAAAATTCCTGTGTTAAACCACTGAGGGGAATTTGGTGCACACATTTGGTTAGCAAGCATATGGCAAAGTTCATCATAAAAAGCGTCAGCATCGGCTTTTGTATCAAAGTAGTTATACTTGAAGCCCCAGGTGGTCCAACAACCGGCCAGACGATTAAAAACTTGTCTCGCATCAGTTTCGGAGCCAAGAATAGGGTTTCCCTTTTCATCGCTTAGAGGTTTTCCTTTTTCATCAACTTGCGGAACCCCTGCTTTACGAAAATATTTCTGAGCAATAATATCGGTTGCAACTTGTGACCAAGAACTCGGAACAGTGACTTCCATCGATTGATTTTTAGAACCATCAACATTTCTTACCTCGCTGGTTCTTTTCTCAAACTCCATTCCTTGGTACGGTGATTTTCCTTTCTTGGTAAAACGACGCTTAATTTTCACTGTTTAACTCCTTCCTAATTTGTAATGTCCGTATATTTTTTGTGATTTTTTCACTTTCTATACTTACTATGAAAACGGATAACCTAAATTACGTCAACACAAGATATAGAAAAAAATAGCGACATTTTTTTGACAACACCACTATATCTAGTATCCCCGAAGCCGAAAGAATGCGATAAGTCACCCTCAAAGCCTTTATGGCCCAGCATTAAAAAAATCAAACAAATTTGCTCAATTTCCTAGCTTGGATCAAACCCTATGTTTCAAATGTTAGAAGATTTAAGAATTAAATCCCTTAACTAGCTTTCTTTTGCGAGCAAGACGACGCAATTTAGAGAAACTCTTCTTGTTTTTACTTCTTTTTATATTACCTTTCGATTTTTTTAATTTTTTCACGAAAAAACTCCCCAGCTAGGTTCATAATCTATGGTTATGATAGACTTAATTTGATGAATAAAGTGTTAAGAAATGTATCTAAAAACTCAGGTGTTGAAAACTATAATTTTTCGATAAATCCCATGTTTTTTATCAATGTCATGAAATATTTGTTTATGTTCTGTGCGTTTATTTTATGCGTAAAAATAAATATTAGTGAAGCTGCGAGCGATTTTGAAATTATTAGCGAAAAACCTCAAGAAAAGAAGTTTAAAACAATGACATATGACGATTTTGAACATCCAAATATGGGATGTCCTGAGAACTCTTTGTGTGAAAAAGAGATGGGGCTTCATCGGAAAAAATGGTTAACTCTCTTAAGAGATATTCGAGATAAGTCATTACCGGAAAAAATTAAAGTAAAAAGACTTGAAGAATTTAGACGCAAACACGGAATACCAGTTGGTTTTTTAGCACAAAAAACACAAGAAAAAGATCTATGGAAGATTCTTTGGTCTTCTGAGTGCAGGTGGCATAGAACGGAAAAATTAGAAGATAAAGTCTTCTATGGGAATGCTTTTGTTTCAGAGCTTTCAAAAGATGTTGCCTTCGTTCGCTATGGTGAAAAAGTAAGTAAGGTTACTGTCGATGAAAATTTTCAACTTGACCCTATTACCGTTTATTCGGGAAAGAAGACCTATCATTACTACGCTCCAAAGGGTGAAATTCCTCTCTATCTGCAAAAAGGAAAACTTGTTTTTTTAAGAGATGATGAGGAAGTTTTTTACGGACTTGAAATAGCTCCAAGTGGAAAGTGGAAAATAACTAGCTCTGAAAATAAAAACCAGTCACGCTTCTTTGCAGGTAGCGAAGATACGAAGTGCCCAGAAGAAGTAAAACCTCTTAAGCCATTTTACCAATCTCATTTTTGTCGTAAGATTTATAATATTGATACAAAGAAATTTGATATTATTCAGTATTCGTGGAGTTGTTAGTTATCATCTGAGAGAAGATTCTCTATCGGACTAAACACAATTAAAAAACTTAAAACAATAAATGGGATACCTGGAATTAAGGGAAGGATAATACCGGCCACACCGACTAAAAAGAAAAGACATGCTAGAACCAATCTTAAAAC
>CAYGUN010000198.1:0-5780 GCA_964353025.1 uncultured Bacteriovoracaceae bacterium | reverse complement strand
TATTTCCAACACCATAGTCAATAATGCCGACTTTCTTTTTCATTAAAGACCTACCCCTACTTCAAATTTTGGAATCCATCTCTTTTGCTCGTTTCCTCGTTCAAATAGATCTTTATTCACATTTTTATCAATAACTTCCCAGAACTGTTCCATCGAAATTTCGAGGTAGTCGCAAAAGCTTTGGATATATTTTGAGTCACAAACTCCATCGTATTTTTTAGCAATTTTAATCGCCTCTTCTCTTGAAATATTTTTCTTTCTTAACTCTTCATTGAGATAATCAGAAATTCTTCCAAATCCAAACTTGTAATATTTAATCATTTGATTAAAAGTAACCCAATCTTCATCTAGGGCCGTTACCCCATACAAATCGCCATTTATTTCTGGCTCATTTTCTCTTACATCCAAACCTCTCACACAAGAGTATTTTGCATTATCAACCAAGGACCAGTCTTTCCAGTAATACCCTAAGTAAATAATCTTCAAATTTGCTTTTTCCATCTCTCTATCTAGAGGATATTTATACTGCAATAATTGATTTTCCTTAATATTTTCATCAATCAGCCAAGATAAATCACCTCCAGCCAAAGTACTGGTATGTTTTAAATTGTTTCCATCCCCTCCATGTTTCCCCAGAGCTTTCATATCACCCAGTTGTAAGGCTGGGTTCTCTCCCCACCAAATGACAGGGATCTGATAGGCAATTGCTAAACGAGGAACACTACTAAATAGAGCTAGCTCGGTAGACTTACACCAGTTTGAAAATTTAAAAAATGATTTTTTAACATTATATTGCCATGTTTTGGGCGAAGGATTGATAACAATACAATCAAAGCCCAACTCTATTAAATTTGAAATATTATCAACCCCTCTTTCTGATACTTGCTCCGGGGGGTATCCCAAACAAACAAGCAAGGGGTTCATTTTAAGATGTTCTTTTATATATAAAGATTGTCGAACACTATCTTTTCCCCCGCTAACACCAATAATACAATCGTATCCCGATTGATTATGTTCTTTAGCAAATGCCACTATATCTTGTAGTTGTTCTTCTCTCTCATCCCAATCAACATCTTTTAAAGTTTCATAATACTCACATGCAGGACAAACACCTTGTTCATTAAAATAGGTATTTGGCCTGGTATCTGCTTGTAAACATTTAGTACAATACTTCATCTTGCTCTTATTTTAATTCGTTTCGATTTTCCCAAACTTTCATAAAGACTTCGATAACTCTATCCAAGTCTTCTTCTTTCAAAGCGGGGTGAATATATTCATGGATAATCATTTCCTTTTCATACATTCTTTCCGCAACTGGGCATAAACCTTTTTCATAACTCACGTTGCTTTCAAAATCACGGTATTTCCAAGGAAATTGTGTACCGCCATAGCCAATTTTATTTTGAAATAATGGAAGCAAATATAAAGGCCTCATGTAGCCCCCTGAAACTTTAACGCCTTCTTTTTCCCTTAATTCAATTTCTGAAAACTCTGCTTGAAGGGCCCTTACAAAAATGTCTCTCGGAATTCCTTCTGCTTTTTCTTCATTATATTTTATAGCATGAACATAGTAGGCGTGTTTCACACCTTCTCTTTTCTTGGGAATTGTAAGACAGGGAATTTTGACTAATTCTTTTTCCAAGTATTCTACTTTCTTTAATCTATCTTCAACTAAATTATCAAGTTTTTTTAACTGTTCTTGACCAATAGCCGCATCAATTTCTGTCATTCTAAAATTAAAACCTATCATATTAGTAAGATCTTTAACTCCCTTTGCTTCAACAACAGACTCTGCATGATTTCGAATCAAACGAATTTTTTCAGCTAATTCATCATTATTTGTTACAACAATTCCACCCTCACCCGTATGAATATGTTTATGATAGTTTAAAGAATAAACTCCAATATCTCCCAAAGTTCCTGCATACTCATTCCTCAGCATAGCATTTGGAGCCTGAGCACAGTCTTCAATAACAATAAGATTATGTTTTTTAGCAATAGCATTGATGGCATCTCTATCATATGGATGCCCAAAAATATCAACAACAATAATTGCCTTGGTATTACTTGTAATGCGGCTTTCAACGCTTTTGGGATCAAGACAAAAATAATCATCTTCAATGTCTGCAAAAACAGGAATTGCGTTGTATATAAGAGGTGCAACAACAGTTGCCGACATAGTATAGGGAGTAACAATAACTTCATCTTCCGGACCACACCCAGCTGCTCCAACTGCACAAAATAAACCAGATGTCGCTGAATTAACAGTAATGGCATGCTTAACATTAAACTTCTTGGCCCATTGCTCTTCTAGTGCCTTTACCTCAACACCACCATAAAAATTTTCATGCCAACAACCTAAATACTGAGAAAGAATTCCTGAATCCAAGACTCTCTTAACTGCAAGCTCTTCTTCCTTCCCAACAGTTCTGTAATTAGGAAACTTGGAAGTACAAACTTTTGAGCCACCATTAATCGCTAGCTTTGCCATAATTTTCTCCTTAGAAATAGCACTACAAACCTATCACAAAGCCTATAAGAACTCCAAACCAACTCTGCTGTCACATCGCGCAATCACTCAAGAAAAGTCAGCACTTCTAAAAGAGAGGAAATTTTGATATTTGCATTAGAATTCTCTATATTACTGGGCCCTTGCCCTCGACAAACTTCGGCAACATTTAAGCCTGCCGCTCTTGCGGAATCTATCCCTTGAACAGAATCCTCAATAACAAGAATTTCTTCTTTCATGCACTCGCTCTTCTGCCATGCTCGGATATAAATTTCAGGATCTGGTTTTGATTTCTTAACTTCATCACCAAAAATACAAAAGTCAAAAAAGTTATTCCAATTCAAGCGGGTCAAAATAGGAGTGCATGTATCTTTTCCTCCAGAAGTCACTAGCCCCGCTTGAATATTCTTGGCAGCAAGATTTTCAAGAAAAGGCTGCGCATCATCAAAGGGATTAGATTTTTTATAACTTGCATTAATTTGCTCAAGATACGCATCCATCAATACTTCTTTCTCTAAAGCAAGCGAGTACTTCTGTTTTAATATTACAACAATTTCCTTCAAAGAAGGCCCGTTGAGAGCATAAAACTCATCCTTACTACCTTGAATTTTATACTTATTTAAAAAATTACAATAAGCATTAAATAGCGAATCTATAGAATTTAGTAATGTTCCATCAAAATCAATTAAAATACATGAAGGGTTATGTTTCTTTGTCATTAACAACTTTTACGTTTAATTAAACGATAAATTTCAACTTCAATTCCTCGAGTTTTCTTTATCATTTCGTCGTACAAAATAAAATTTGATTTTAAAAAAGCTCTCTTCGAAATAGGATTTATTTTTTTTACTTCTGCAATTATAACTTCAACTCCTTGCTCAAATATGTAATCACAAAATAAATTTAAAACCTCACTCCCATAACCCTTACCTCTAAATTTTAAAGACATATTGATGCCTATATTATAGGTGATTTTGCCTTCTATCTTCGATTCGTAAAGAGACGAGCGAAGAAAAGCAATTTTCTCAGAGTCTAGAATAGCAAAGCAAGGATGAATATTTTCTGAATCAAAATATTCATTATAGTACTCAGGCCAAAAGCTTTCCCAAACCTTAGGCTCTTGACCATAAAACATTTTTCTAGCTTCAGAATCATTTCTCCATTCCATTACAATACGAGCATCCCTTTCTTCTTTTTTTGCTAATTCTAATGATAAGCTCATTTATATTTCCTAATACTCTCGAACTCTCTCCAAGCGCAAAATAACTGTTTTGAAGTCGGCACGATATTTTCCTGAGAAAGAAAAGAGGCTAATTCCGATTCTTTTAAATATTTAATTTGTGTATACTCTTGTTTATTTAATTTTAAAACAATATCAGCTTCTACCTCTATGGCCACTCCAACATCGTAAACGGCACCATCTTTTACCAAGCAAAAATTTTCACATTTTTTTATGAAATTTTCGGCAATACCAAGCTCTTCTTTTAGCTCAAGCTTAACTTGCTTCTCCACGCTAAGAATTTCTGTGTCGATTGATCCTGAAGGTATTAATTCAAAATAATCAGGATATTGATTAACTTCCTTTGCTCTAAGGCCAATGAGAAAAACTCTCTCTTTATCCATACAGTAATAAGTTATACCGCTCACACCTAAGGGAGTTATTCCCAACTCTAATCCACGAGTTTGAGCAAAATAGTCTTTGTAATTAAGGCAATTACACTCCACAACAATTTGCCCAGGCTCACTAACCATTTTTACAACATTTAAAATTTCCCCATTCGTCATTTTGCACTGGCGCTGCCTTTGCTCATTGTCCCAAATTTGGTCTATTTCTTGTTGCTTACTCTTGATTAACTGACTCAAACCTGCTTCATTCTTTATGAAATTAATTTTAATAGAAGATACTTGAAAATCCGAGTTCATTATAACACTCTTGCTTTGAATTATATGCTTGTAGTTATAGATATACATTATTGTCAGCAAGAGTGCCAAATGATAAATATTTAGAAGTATTGAGGTTTTTCTTCAGCCGTGCAGAGCTAGACTCATGCTTTATAGGAGCTTTTTTGAATATTGTTATTGAGTTTGTAACAAATAACTATTTGGTTATGCATCGAGTAGCACTAAGCATCAAAAAGCAATACCCTAGTGCTCGCTTCATGGCCATACTGGGATTCCAGCCAGGACCAAATCTCGCTTATCAATTTCTAACTCAGCAAAAAGATATTCTGTATGAAAGCTTTGTTACACACCAAGAACTAAGTCATCCTGATAGCAAAAACTTAAAAAAACCAAACTGGGATTTATTAACTACATTTGAAAAAACCACTCAGGAAAAAAGCCTTTGGAGGTTAGTTTCTGCTGATAGAAATCTAGGAAGTCGCTTTATTCATGGGACAAACTTTATTGAAACAATTGCTTACCAATACGGGAGTGATTACGAAAAAATAATGTCTGTATTTAGCTATACACTAGAGAAGGTTTTAAATATATTCGACGAATTCAAACCTGATATTTTTTTACCAACCGCTGCCATTTGCAATATTTCTTCTGTGTTATTTGAGCAAATTTCCCAAAATAGGAATATTTTATTTTTCTATCCTTTTACAGTTAGAGTTAATAATTATTACAGTTTCTCGGATAATGCCCTAATGACTTTCCCTGTGCTTGAAAAAGCCTATTTAGAAAAAATCAATAATATAGAACATGGGCAAAAAGCACTTGAGCTATATAAGAGTATTGTTGAGGCTCCAGAGAAAACAGAGTACTTTGACCGTCAATGGGATTGGGTTAACCCTAAAATCCAGAAAAAGGCTTTTGGAAAAACTAGATTAGTATTTTCTTTATTTAAAAGCTTTATGGCAGTTTCCTTTCAATGGTTAAAAACAATCGGTGTTCGAAATTCAAATGATTTTAGAAGACAGCCTAAAACCTTAAATGCTTTTTTTTCAACTGTGAAGTTTGCTTTCTTTAAGAAAATCAATAATTACAAAATGCTTCATCCAAATTTTTATCGCCCTATTCAAAAAGGTCAGAAATATATTTATTGCCCTCTCCATATTACTCCTGAATATTCAACTCAAGTCATGGGGAAAATGTGGTTAGATCAAATCGCCCTAATTGAAGCTATCGCAAAAAGTATTCCTGCCGACTGGATAGTCTACGTGAAAGAGCACCCCGCAACTCTGAAATTTAGAAGCCGCTCTAGTGATTTTTATAAGCGATTGAAAAGAATCCCAAATCTAAGACTCGCTCCAGTTAATAGTGATAT
>CAYGUN010000197.1:0-5852 GCA_964353025.1 uncultured Bacteriovoracaceae bacterium | reverse complement strand
GTCTAAGCTTCTTTGAAACTCTTTCAGAGTGGTTTGATCTTGAAGCAATTATTCCGAGCTTCGAGTGGGTTTCACAAGCACTTGCTATCGTTATTGGATTAACGAGCTTTCTTGTGATTATTAATAGGGCGGATACGGCGACTTTTTTAAAAGAAGTTTATTCGGAAACAGATAAAGTGGTATGGCCTGATAAAGATCAAACCTTTCGTATGACTATGGGGATTATGATTGGTGTGTCTATTGCAGGTGGTATCTTTTGGATATTTGATTTACTAGCGAGTACAGGACTTAACTTTATTCGTTAATTAATTATAGGTGATATGTAATGAGTGATTCACAAGTTCAAGAAAATGAAAAAAATGCAGCTGCGAACGAGCAAGAAGAATCGGGGCGTGATCTCGAACTTTCGGCTGGTGATTCACCTGATTTCAAGTGGTATGTTGCACATGTTTTAAGTGGCTATGAAAATAGAGTTAAAGCAACTTTAAAAGAGCGAATTTTAAATCATAAATTAACTGAAAACTTTGCTGCGATAATGGTTCCAGAAGAGTCAGTCGTATCTAATGTTAATGGTAAAAAAAGAAATATAAAGAAAAAGTTTTTTCCAGGCTACGTTCTCATCAGAATGATCATGACAGATCAAACTTGGCACTTAGTTAAAGATACTGACAAAATTACTGGTTTTGTTGGTGGAACGAAAGAAAAGCCAATGCCAATATCTGATGAAGAAGCATCTTTTATGACTAATCAGATGCAGGAAGGATTTAAAAGACCAAGAGGGACTACTAATTATTCTGAAGGCGATCAAGTTAAGGTTATTGAAGGACCTTTCGCCTCATTTGTGGGAACAGTGGAAGCTGTTACAGACAAAAAAGTTAAAGTAAATGTTTCTATTTTTGGTCGTCCAACTCCTGTTGAGTTAGATTTCTCTCAAATAGAAAAAGCATAGATATTCATTACGGGAGACGAAAGTCGCTTGAACCGCAAGGAGTTTAGTTATGGCAAAAAAAGTCACAGGATTTATTAAGCTACAGATTCAAGCTGGAAAAGCTAACCCATCACCACCAATTGGACCAGCATTAGGTCAAAAAGGTGTGAACATCATGGAATTTTGTAAGGCATTTAATGCTAAGACACAAAAAGACATGGGGATGGTTCTTCCAACTATCATTACAGTTTACTCAGATCGTTCATTTTCATTTATTACAAAGACGCCACCGGCGACCTATCTTTTAAAAGATAAGTTGAAACTTAAGTCTGGAGCTAACAAGCCAGGGCATGAAGTAGCCGGGACAGTTCCTGAGAAAGTTGTTGAAGACGTTTACAATACGAAAGCAGTAGACCTAACAGCAGCGAGCTTAGAAGCTGGCAAACGTACAATCGAAGGTTCCATTCGTTCAATGGGACTGAAGTTGGATTATAAGTAATTACGGGAGACGAAAGTCGCTTGAACCGCAAGGAGTATGAAATGAAAAAGAAATCACCAAAATATTTAGAAGCTCTCAAGAAAGTTGAAGCTAATAAAAGTTATAGTATTGAAGAAGCACTCAAACTTGTTAAAGAAATTGCTTATGCAAAGTTTGATGAAACAATTGAAGTTGCTTACAGATTAGGGGTTGATCCACGTCACGCAGATCAAATGATTCGTGGAGCTCTTGCTCTTCCTGCAGGAACAGGAAAATCAGCTAGAGTTGCTGTTATTGCCTCTGGTGAAAGAGTAATGGAAGCAGAAAAAGCGGGAGCTGATTTTGTTGGTGGAGATGATTTAATCGCAAAAATCGCCGGTGGTTGGCTTGATTTTGATAGAATGATTGCCACTCCGGATATGATGGGAAAAATTGGTAGAATTGGCCGTGTTCTAGGGCCACGTGGACTTATGCCAAACCCAAAACTTGGAACAGTTACTATGGATGTTGCAAAAGCAGTTGCTGAGCAAAAAGCTGGAAAAGTTGAATATAGAACAGATAAAACAGGTATTGTTCATATCCCAATTGGTAAGAAATCATTTGATGATTCAAAACTTTTGGAAAATTTTAAAGCAATTAATAGTGCAATTATTAAAGCGAAACCAGCGAGTTCAAAAGGAACGTACCTTAAGTCATTGACGATAAGTGCGACTATGAGCCCTGGAGTAAAAGTAGACGCTCTAGAAGCGACTTCAATAGCAAATTAGTTAATGTATGTGTTGGGGTTGAAGAAAGCAGGTTTTACTCTCGTGAGTTTATAAATCCAGCCCAAATCCCCCTCCCAATAATGGAGGTTAGCCTATGATGAACAGGGAACAAAAGGCAGCGGTAATAGATGGTCTTAAAAAGAACATTGAAGATGCGCGAGCTATTTTTCTCACAAATCTAATTGGTATTCCATCAAATGATGCAAATAGTATCAGGAAATCAATTAGAGACGCTAAAGGTGGTCTTGTAATTACAAGAAATACACTTTTGGCTCGTGCTGCAAAAGGCACAGTTGCAGAAGCTCTTTTTTCAAGTTTGAAAGGACCGAATGCAGTGGCTTTTGCTTTTGAAGATGCACCAGGTGTAGCAAAAGCTATTTATGAAGCCAGTAAAGAGTTCGAAGAAATTATCGGTCTCGGCGGTGGTGTCCTTGGTGACAGAGAACTTACAAAACAAGAAGTTATTGCGCTTGCGAAGCTTCCAAGTAGAGACGAAATGCTTGGGACGTTACTTGCAACTTTCAACGCACCAATTTCTGCTTTTGCAAGACTTATGAATGCTGTTAAAGACGAAGTAGAAAAGCAAGGTGTTGAAAACCCAGGCAGCTTAAAAACGGAAGCTGTACCTGCAGAGTAAATTTAATCAATTTAAGGAGTTATAAAATGAGTATTACAAATGAACAATTAATGGACCACATCTCTAACATGACAGTTCTTGACCTAGCAAACCTAGTTAAAGAATTAGAAGACAAGTTTGGCGTATCTGCTGCCCCTGTTGCTGTAGCTGGTGGAGCTGCTGCTGGTGGTGCTGCCGCTGAAGAAAAAACTGAATTTACAGTTGTCCTAGCAGAAGCTGGAGCTAAGAAAATTAACGTTATTAAAGAAGTTAGAGCAATCACTGGATTAGGCCTTAAGGAAGCAAAAGAGCTTGTTGAGGGTGCACCTAAAACAGTTAAAGATGGTGTAACTAAAGAAGAAGCAGAAGAACTTAAGAAAAAACTTGAGGCTGCTGGAGCTAAAGTAGAGCTTAAATAATTTTGACTGCACTGAGCAGTTGATAATAAGAGTGCAAACACGCATTGCGTGTTTGCATCTTTTTACGTTTATATATAGGTTATTAAAATTACGCGTATATACAAATATCTAGGAGTCATCTGATGACAGAAGTTTTTAGCCCGAATGAGTGGTATCGTCGTTCCTTTAAAAAGTGCGAATACGCTATGCAACCGCCTAGCTTAATGAGATTGCAGGTAAGCTCTTATGAAGAGTTTCTTCAAAAAGACGTGCCTCAAGCAAGACGAAAGATGGTTGGTTTACAGCATGTATTTCACTCTGTGTTCCCTATTTTTGATTTCAATAAGACTGTTTCTTTGGAATTTGTTGGTTACTCATTAGAGGAGCCAAAATATTCAGAAAAAGAATGCCGTGAAAGAGGTCTTTCTTATGAATCACCATTAAAAGTTACTGTTCGTCTTGTATTTTACGAGCAAAATGAAGATGGTGAGCAAGATGAAAATGAACAAAAAACAGTTTCATCTATTAAAGAGCAAGAAATATATCTTGGAAATATTCCACTTATGACTGACACGGGTTCATTTATCTATAATGGAACTGAAAGAGTTATCGTTTCTCAGCTTCACCGTTCACCGGGGATTATCTTTGAGCACGATAGCGGTAAAAAGCATTCAAGTGGGAAGCTTCTTTATTCAGCTAGAATTATTCCTCATAGAGGTTCTTGGTTAGATTTTGAATTTGACCATAAGAACGTTTTATATGCTCGTATTGATAGAAAAAGAAAGCTTCATGCCTCAGTTATCTTGAAGGCCATGGGGTATTCAGTACAAGAACTTCTTGAAATTTTTTATGACAAAGAAATTCTTCACCTTGGTAAAGATAAGTATGAAAGAGAATTAGATTTTAATTTACTAATTGGTTCTCGCTCAGACGAAGATATTCTTGATAAAAAAGGTGGAGTGGTAGTTAAAAAAGGCAAGAAAATTACAAAAGTTGCTGTGAAAAAACTACAAGATTCTGGTCTCAAAAAACTACCTGCGACTTTAGAGCAAATTGTAGGAAAAGTTGTCGCGGATGATATCTATGACGAAGAGACAGGGGAGATCATTATTAATGCCAATGATGCCCTAACAGAGCAAAATATTTTTGATTTAATTAATACTGGGACAAAAACTATCAATGTTCTCTATATTGATAATGTTAATTTTGGTGATCAAATTAGAAACACACTTCTTCTTGATAAAACAAATTCTCATGAAGAAGCCTTAGTTAAAATCTTTGAAAGGCTTCGTCCGGGAGAGCCGCCAACAATTGAAGCATCAACTGCTTTATTTGAAGGACTATTTTTCCAAGAAGCCAAATATGACCTTTCTCGTGTCGGTCGTATGAAGATTAACTATAAGTTTGGTCTAGATGTTCCTGTTGAAAATACAACATTAACAAAAGATGATATTCTAATGACTGTTAAGTACCTTGTTGAATTAAACAACGGTAAAGGTGCAGTTGATGATATTGACCATTTAGGTAATAGAAGAGTTAGAGCTGTTGGTGAACTTCTTGAAAACCAATTTAGAGTTGGTTTAGTAAGAATGGAAAGAGCGATTCGTGAAAGAATGTCGATTCAAGAACTCGAAACAATGATGCCTCACGATTTAATCAACCAAAAACCTGTTGCAGCTTCTATTAAAGAATTTTTTGGTTCTTCACAACTTTCTCAGTTTATGGATCAAACTAACCCTCTTTCAGAAGTTACTCACAAAAGACGTCTTTCTGCTCTTGGGCCAGGTGGTCTTACTCGTGAAAGAGCTGGATTTGAGGTTCGTGACGTTCACGCAACTCATTACGGACGTATGTGTCCAGTAGAAACTCCTGAAGGACCAAATATTGGTCTTATTACTTCTCTTGCAACTTATGCGAAAGTTTCAGAGTACGGATTTATTGAAACTCCATACAGAGTTGTTGATGAGAAAGGGACAATCAAAGAGGACCTTAGATATTTTTCTGCCTTCGAAGAAGAAGGAAAAATTATTGCTCAAGCTAATCCTGAATTTAATACAGGAGATAACCTTGAAGGAAATCTAATACCCGCTCGTAAAGAAGGTGAACTTGCCCTGGTTGAATCAACTGATATTGAACTTATGGACGTTGCTCCTTCTCAGATGATTTCGATTGCAACATCTTTGATTCCATTTTTGGAACATGATGATGCTAACCGCGCACTTATGGGTTCAAACATGATGAGACAGGCCGTACCTGTTGTTAGAGCAGATGCTCCAATAGTTGGTACAGGAATTGAGAGTATTGTTGCTCGCGATTCAGGTGCGATTTTGTTTGCAAAACACAGCGGTAAAGTTATCTTTGTTGATTCAAACAGAATTGTCATCCAAAGAGATAAATTTGCGGATGATGAATCAGGTGTTGATGTTTATAAGTTGATTAAATATCAAAGAACAAACCAAAATACATGTAACAACCAAAAAGCCCTTGTTAAAGAAGGCGACACAGTTAAGTCTGGGGATGTTATTGCTGATGGGCCAGGAACTCAGTTTGGAGATCTTGCTCTTGGACAAAATATTCTTGTCGCTTTCATGCCTTGGGGTGGTTACAACTACGAGGATTCAATCTTGATTAACGAAGCGCTACTTGCAAGAGATGTATTTACATC
>CAYGUN010000196.1:0-5933 GCA_964353025.1 uncultured Bacteriovoracaceae bacterium | reverse complement strand
CTCCTTTTGGTCCATTCTAGCATATGCTGTGGACCTAATTACGCCGGGCAGGTCATGACCTCGTAAAAAACAAAAAATTTTTTGTTACTATCCTCGATGGCAAATATAAATATGACGATTGGTGTGCAGACGCAGATTGTGGGCCAATCGGAAAATTAATTCAGGACAACGGTGGCCACTATCTTATTTTTAACGATGGTAAGTTTTTAATAGATTTTGAAATAAAGAAGGTACCAGGAGAAAACAAACTCGATGCGAACCTACTTATTGTGACAGATAAGAATCTCAAGATTGTTGGACTCTATAATGACACTGACCCAAATAATATTCCTCATATTCTTTATGAAAATGGGCTTATAAAAGAGCTGCCTTAAGAAAAGCTGGAAATCATTCAATGCCACAATGCAAAATCACCCTTTAATTTACTATTAAACTTGCTTAAAATTCGCTATAAACAAGACTACAAGCTCAAACAAGGTTAACTCATATGGCAAAAGTAATTGATCACATCAAAAACTCAAACAAAACCCTTTTCTCTTTTGAAATCCTGCCCCCCATGAAAGGACAAGGAATTCAAGATCTCTTTCAAGAAATTGAACCCTTGATGGAGTTTAAGCCTTCTTTTATTGATGTCACTTATCACAGAGAAGAATATGTTTATAAGAAAAAGCCTGATGGACTGCTTGAAAGAAAATCTATTAGAAAGAGACCCGGAACGGTTGGAATTTGTGCCGCTATTATGAACCAGTTTGATATTGATGCCGTTCCTCACATTATCTGTGGTGGATTCTCAAAAGAAGATACTGAAAATGCTCTTATCGACCTTAACTTTTTAGGTATTGATAATGTTCTGGCACTCCGAGGAGATGCCATTAAAACGGAACCTTCGTTTGTCCCAGAAAGAGACGGTAATCACTATGCAACCGATCTTATTAAGCAAGTTATGCAGATGAACAATGGAATCTATATTGATGATGACATCGAAAACCCTAATCCAACGGGCTTTTGTATTGGAGTCGCAGGTTACCCAGAAAAGCATTTTGAAGCTCCTAATATGTCTACCGATCTTAAATATCTTAAAATGAAAGTAGATATGGGCGCCGAGTATATTGTAACTCAAATGTTTTTTGATAATGCTAAATACTTTGAATTTGTTGAAAAATGCAAGGCCTATGGAATTAACGTCCCTATTATCCCAGGACTTAAACCCATTACAACAAAAGCCCAAGTTACAAATCTTTCAAGGATATTTAATATTGATATCCCTGAAGAATTATCGGATGCAGTAGATAGATGTAAAGATAATCTTCAGGCCAAACAAATTGGGATTGAATGGGCCATTAATCAATCTAAAGAGCTTATGCAAAAAGGTGTACCTGTTCTTCATTATTATTCAATGAGTAAATCAGGTCCAGTTCAGGCCATAGCCGAGGCCTTATTTTAATGAAAAAAATTCTCGTCACAGGTGGCACAGGTTTTTTGGGTTCTCATTTATGTATTAAGTTGCACAAGCAAGGCCATCATATTATTTGCCTTGATAATAATTTTACCGGGAATCCTAAAAATGTTGATTCTCTCATCTCTCAAGATAGATTTGAACTTATTGAGCGTGATATTAGAGATTCTTTAAATATTCAGGTTGATGAAATTTACAACTTGGCCTGCCCGGCTTCCCCCGTGCACTACCAACATGATCCTCTGTTTACTATTGAGACTTCATACTTGGGTGCCAAGAATATGCTTGAATTGGCCAAAGACAATAAAGCTAAAATTTTGCAGGCATCTACCAGTGAAGTTTATGGTGACCCACAAGTTCATCCCCAAGCAGAAAGCTACTGGGGGCATGTGAATCCAATAGGACCGCGTGCTTGTTATGATGAAGGTAAAAGAATTGCTGAAACTTTATTTATTAATTACAACAAACAATACCAGACAGATATTCGTATTATGAGGATTTTTAATACTTATGGGCCCCATATGCACCCCCAAGATGGTCGAGTTGTTTCAAATTTTATTATTCAAGCATTAACAGGAAAAGATATCACGATATATGGCGATGGAACTCAAACTAGAAGTTTTTGTTATATGGATGACTTGCTTGAAGGTTGTGTTCGCCTAATGAATACAAATTCAACTTTTAATGGCCCGGTTAATATTGGAAACCCTACCGAGTTTACAATTAAAGAGTTGGCAGAAAAAGTTCTCGAACTCACTGAGGCCACATCTCAAATTGTTTACCAAGACCTTCCTCAAGATGACCCATTACAAAGAAAACCTGATATTTCTAAGGCCCAAGATATGCTCGACTGGCAACCCAAAGTCCAGCTCGAAGAAGGGCTTAAGCATACTATTAAATATTTTAAAAAGATTATTTAGGCAGCGGAAGTCTTAACTTCAGACTCAATAGAATCTTGAACTTCTTCACCATTTAATTCTGCTTGTTTTGCCTTGTAGTTTTGATACTTCTTCTTGATAAAACGAATCTCATTTTCGTAGTCTTTCCAAAGGATTAAAGCTTCATTGAAATAATTTTCGGCCCTATTATCACTACCCTGAATATATAATCTTCTCATCACTTTTTTATAGAGAGTAAAACTTTTTGCTCCATCTTTTATTAAATTTGTAGCCTTTTCTAGTTTTTCAGGGTCAGCCAACTCTTGATGTTTTACTAATAACTCGCAAAGCTGATAGCTCATATCTTCTCTCTTATCTGCTGGAAAGAGTTCTAGGTATTTTTTTGCTGGTTCATAATGACCAAAATTAACTAAAACTTCAATAATGGCCTTAATAAATTTAGTGTGCCCCGCAAATGACTTTCCTATGTTTTCAAAAAAAGTGAAGGCATCTTGTTCATTCCCAGTATAAAGATAGTACTTAGCAGAAACAAATAAAGCAGAACATATATGATCTCTTAGCACTCTCTCTTTCTCATGCATCAATTCAAAAATAGTGTAAAAAAATCTAAAATCACCATAAGATTTTAATTTAATTCCAAGTTTTATCATTTCATTGAATCTTTTTATATTTTGTGGATAATATTTAACAAGGTCTTTTCCAACCTTATATGCTTTTTCTTCTTCATTATTTCTAAGAAAATTTTGATACAAACCGTTCATACATTTAAAATGTATGAAGTTTTTCTCTAATCCCTCTTGAAAGTTCCGAAGAGCTTCTTCGCGTTGACTTAACTCTTCTTCAATTTTTCCAGTATAATAATTGGCCAGTGATGGATTTGGATTCTGAATAATGGCCTCAAAGAGTATTGACTTTGCTTCTTCAAAACCTTCTTTATTAGTCATCAATTTTTTACTTTCTCTTACTCGATTAATAAAAGAAGAAGGATGCAATGTTTTAGCCACAGTTGATTTTAGGTTCTCTTTTAAGATATTTTGAGTATATGGCCTTAATATAAAAGAATCGACTTCCTCTTCGGCTGCTTGTGCAACTTTTGCTTGAGTCAAGTCTGACGTTAACATAATAAAAATAAAGTGCGCCTCATCACCATAAAGTTGCCCTAATTGTTGAAATAGATCAAAGCAGGTTGTCTTTCCAAGCTTATAATCACTAATTATCATTTTAGCATTTGTGTCCTGGCAAATTGTAATGGCATCTTTAACCTCACTACACACATAAATATGCTCTTTTACACATCCTATATCTACTAATGTTTTTGTTAATTTCTCTCTAGACGATATGCTCTCATCCACAATTAAAATATGATTATGGAGAAGGTACTTTTTTAAAACTTCAAGTTTTTTTTCACTATCCATCTTTTACGCGACACCCTTTGCCTTGTCTAAAAACTTACTAATATGTTCTTGTCTCTTTGAGTACAGTTTTAAAAATTTATCCCGCTGCGTCTCATCTAGGTTGTCAATCTCAACAGTCACAACTTGAAAACCTTCATCTGCACTTTCGACTTCCACAACATTGCCAATCAGCCTCATTGAGACTGTATTTTTAGAGTAATTAAAGCTCAAATGAATATCCGCTTTCTCTTTATCTATGAGTGTGGAAGTCGGTACTTTAAATACAAGCTCTTTCTCAAAAAAATCTTCAAATAGGCAAGTGGTATGTACCTTATCACCTTCAGAATCTTCTTTCACAATAACGACTTGAACTTCCCCTGATTCTAAACTAACTTCATCGCCATATTCATCAACTAACACTTCAGGCTCATCCACATCTATGCTTTCACCTGACTTTGGAGGAAGTGCTTCTTTTTCTATTTTGGCCGCTTTATTATTCTTCTTTTTACTTTCATCTTTAAATAAACTTTTAACATTTGATGGGATTTTCTTATCTTCTTTTTTAATTTCTTTACTCAAAAGAGGTTTTGATTCTTGTTTGCGAACTTTCTTTTCAAATTGACTTAAATCGACACTTTCATCATCTTCATCTGGCTTAGCATCACTTTCTTCTCTATAAAAACTTTTCTTAGCTCCAAATATTTCTTTTTCTTCTATTTCATCATCAAAAGATTCTTCTTCTTTTGAAACTTTTCCTTTTAAGGGGCCTGATTGCTTATCTTCATTAAATTGACTTTTCTTTCCCTCTTTCTCTTCTTTTGCTTGTTTCTCTAACTCACCCGCTAGAGGTTCATCTCCGTAGGAGTCAGTACTCGATTCTCCATCGTAATGACCGCCTTTATCTTCTTCTTTAAATTGGCTTTTCTTATTTTCTTTTTCTTCTTTTTCCTTCTTCTCCAGTTTACCGGCTAAAGGATCATCTCCATAGGAGTCCGTATTCGATTTACCATCGTAATGACTGCCTTTATCTTCTTCTTTAAATTGGCTCTTCTTATTTTCTTTTTCTTCTTTTTCTTTTTTCTCTAATTTGCCAGAAAGAGGTTCATCTCCGTAGGAGTCAGTACTGGACTTACCGCCGTAATGACCGCCTTTATCGGCTTCCTTGAATGAACTTTTCTTATCTTCTTCATCTTCTTTCTCTTTCTTCTCTAATTTACCGGAGAGAGGTTTGTCTCCATAAGAGTCAGTGCTCGATTTTCCATCATAGTGACCACCTTTATCGGCCTCTTCAAATTTATTTCGAGTTGAGTCCTTTTCCTCTTCTTCATTATCTGTATCTATCTTTCCGCTTAAAGGCCCAGAATCTGTTTTATCTGTTTTCCCCTTACCCTCTAGGTGGCCATCAATATCATCTTCTTTGTAACTGCTTCTTTTATCTTCTTTTTCTTCAAGCTCACTTCTCTCACTATCTCCCTTGTAGTGACCACCTAAGTCACCTTCATCCCCCTCTATATCATGAGCGTTTTCTGCTGATTCTTCATTATCATTTTCAATACTTGTATCTTCAGATAGAGACTCTAAAATAGTATCGTTTAAAGAAATTGCAAATTCAGATGTTTCAGCAATAACAAGCTCACCACTCTCTATAAGCATTTTATCTACTGCTCCTTCTTTTGATTTATAAAAGAGCCTTGGAGCATCTCCGGTAAAATTCCATTTTTTTATTTTCCAATCAAATTCAGGCTTACTGCCTACATAGTACCAATACTCACCTTCTTCAGCATAAAACTCAGCACTCCACTTTTCGTTAAACTCCCATTTCCAATAAGTGTTTTTACTATCGTTCTTATTTTCAACTTCGGTCCAATGTCCGGTGCGAGGACCAGGCCCCATGAGCTTAATTAATATTTTTCGAAGTATTTTTTTGCAATCATTTTCATGTGTTAATAGCCAGCAATCACATTCCACTTCCAAAGGATCTACTTTTTGAATTTGTAGGCCGGAGTTTGAAGACATTCTATCACTGTATTGATTAGCATTATTTTTATTAGACACCGTTACTTGGTCATCATCTTTTTGAGAATTTTTAAACTTCAGTGTTTTAGACCAAAAATCAATTTTAAATTTTAATGTCTTAGGTCGTATGGCTTCATCTAAAAACTCTGAAACACCTCTCTTCACAAG
>CAYGUN010000195.1:0-5953 GCA_964353025.1 uncultured Bacteriovoracaceae bacterium | reverse complement strand
ATTTATCCTACTTGCCTTTATTTCCATTCAAGTTCAAGCGAGCTTTTACGACTTTTTTAAAGGTTTAAACTCTTTAAGTAATATTAAAGATCAGGAAAATGTTCTTTTAACTTTGATAGATATTTATAATCAAAATCGTAAGAATTTACGCTCATTTGCCAATATACCTCATCTATCTAAAGATCTCATCAATAACTCACATCGCCTCGACTTTCAGACCCAGCAAGTAATGGGTTTACATATGGGACTTGCTATTGCTCGTAATGAAGGAAACTTGGGTATTTTCTCTCAAGAAATTCATGAGAATAGAAAACTAAAAACAAAACTGTGGCCAGATTTACTAGAAAAAATAGATTCTCTGTTAAAAAATGAGCTTGAACTCAATACAAGACTTATCCAAAAAGCCAGTTATGCCGCAACAATGAGTATGCTCTCCTCTGTTGGTGGTCGAATTGAACATGGGAAACAGTTCAGAAGTTTAATAGAAAATAATAGACTTGTGTTAAAAAAAGATTTTGAAGAAACGCTTAAAATTCAATTTGAAAATTACCAAGCATTAGGGGAATTTGATTATCTCCATTCATTTCACTTTGATTATCTTCCCTTACTTAATATTGAGGATAAAAAATCTCAAACCCATTTACTATTGAAACTCAGTGCACTTCAATATTCAAATAAAACTGACATTGAAGATACACTTAAAGTACTCAAATCTTTTGATGAGAAGCAATTTGCGATACTTGATAACTTAATTAGAGAGTATGGTAATTCTGGTGTTAAAAGAGAATATGAACAGTTATTACTAAATATTTTCAAAGAAAACTCTCAAGGCAAGAACGTTACATTGGCAACAATTTCAGAATTTATCAATAATCAGGAATTCGTTGGTGTTTTTTTGAAAAGCCTCATTGGAAGTGATAACGAAAACCTAGAAAAACAAATTACAAAAAAATCATCGATGAAGTATTTTTCTTTTATTTATAATTCAACCGTGCAAAATTTTGAAATTGATCAACTTCTTGCTGACAAACCTATTTACAGACTGAGTAAGCCGGCGAAAAATGACCCTATTCTCTATCATTTTTTTTACTTACTTTCCCAACAGTCCTCCTACGACTTTAGAGAATTGCAATCTAAAATAAAATTCCTGTATAATTCTCAACTGCCAGAAGTAAATGAAATTCTAAGTGAATTAACATCACCTTTACCCTATATTGCTGAACTAGATGATCTTTTTAGCTTTAACGATAAGCAAATGCACTATGCTATTTTTTACTTAACTACCATTATTGCAAGGACTCCTTATCAAGAAGACTCTGCGGGAAATCTTGGTATTCACTGGAATTCCATTTTAAGTGAGCTTGATCATTTTT
Source organism: uncultured Bacteriovoracaceae bacterium (assembly GCA_964353025.1). Classification (GTDB taxonomy): domain Bacteria; phylum Bdellovibrionota; class Bacteriovoracia; order Bacteriovoracales; family Bacteriovoracaceae; genus CALFYV01. Next base: position 4,580 of record CAYGUN010000195.1, on the reverse strand, counting down.
ATCTTAAAAACTATTTCATTCAACCTGCCATTGCAGATTATTACTTAAGCGCTATCAAAAATGCCCCATCAGATGAAAAATTTCGTTATAAAGATAAGCTCTCTCTGAGAGCAGGAATCAGAAGACTCTCTTCTCTCGTCCTTCCCAAAGAATCGATGGATGAAATTTTGGCCAGAGAAAATATGGCCCTCGCGCATTTAGGGACTAAACTCTATTTGAAAAATACTAATCCTATGTTGTTAACTTTATCTAAGAATCAAAAATTAGCTCCTGCCATTTCTTTGCAATTGAGTTACTCACAGTCTGACTTTAACGATGTGAATACATTAAACTTCCTCACTAAACTTGATGAAATTGGGATTGAGGCAAAAATAACTTTTTACTTAACCTTGTTTAGAAAGGGAAATAATGAAGTAAATACGCAGCTTAAGAATTTTCTTAACTGGCACCTACTTGATATTTACCAGAATAAAACGGTTAAGGAGATCAAAGATATTTTTGATGAAATCTTTTATAATATTGGAGAATATGCTGCTATTTTCGAAAATACTTTTAATGCTGAAAATTTCAACCGTTATATCGCTGAAACTCATAACCAACAATTATTTTATCAAATTCATAAAATGAAAAATACTTATAGTTGCAATGGACTGTTTTAAATGAAATATCTCGTTTTATTGTTTATGACAACCTCTAGCTTTGGCATGAGATTTGATAAATACTTGGCCACGTTTCAACGAGGCCCCGCAATAAAGAATGAGAAGCTTTATAATCTTGGTAAATCACTTTTTGCTGACAAAATTTTATCGGGAAACAAGAATATTTCATGTATGAGCTGTCACCAAGCTTCACTTGGTACGGGAGATTCACTTCCCTTGAGTCTTGGAGAAGGTGCCAATCATAAAACGCTTCAACAAGAATCAGGAGCGAGACTGAATCGCAATGCTCCTTCACTTTTTAATCTAGGAATTGGCGAGTTCCAAATGTATTTTTGGGATGGAAGAGTCAACTTTAGTTTTGTCGGTAAAAATCAGTTTACAACTCCATATACACCCATTAATTTCTATGATCCTAAAAGGGCCAACCCCTATGAGGTTGAGGCCAAATATATAGTTGATGAATTACAAACAGGACTTGGGGCCCAAGTTCTTTTCCCACTTATTAATCATGAAGAAATGCTCGGACAGTGGTGGGAAAACTTATTAGAGCTAGACTCAACTGAGACCATTTGGCAAAAAATCACAAATCGAGTTGTGAACAAACGGAGCTATCAAGATTTACTTCAAGGAGCCTATCCCACTGTTACAAAATATAATATTGGCCATATTGCTAATGCAATTGCTCATTTCATCACTCATGCTTTTAGAGCAACCGATACTCTCTTTGATAAGCATATTCGAGGAGAGAAGAAGCTTGAACAACAATCCTTTGATGGACTTCAGGCCTTTATGAAACATTGTATTCAATGCCACCGCTTCCCTATACTAACTAACCACTCTTTTCAAAATATCGGAATCCCAAGTATTGGAAATGAACTTGATGAGGGTGTAGAGAACCTTCCAGTAAAATTTCAATTTAAAGTACCGCCGTTAAGAAATGTCGCTTTAACCGCACCTTATATGCATAATGGATCTTTTCAAACCCTGGAAGAAGTGGTGAAGCACTACGCAGACCCGGAAAAATCCTTACGCGAATATGATATAAGCTCTCTTCAAATAAAGTTTCAAAAGCATTACAAATACCCCATTAAGCATCTTGATACGGATGAAACTATTGAATATAAAATTGATAACCTTTCAAGCTTTTTACCTCGCCTAGAGATTACTCAGCAAGAACAAGAAGATATTGTTCATTTCTTAAGATATGGCCTAACCGATGAGACTTTTCTTGAAAGAGTTAAAGATTTAGAAGTAAACCTTTGAAATCACGAATATTCACAGCGTATAAAAAACTCACACACCAATGGACACACTGCGCTATGCCGGGTAATTAAAAAGTATGAAACTAGCTTTATTGTTCTTTTTAACTATTTCCCAAACTCTCCTTGCAGCTCAAAAAGTCTATATTCATCCAGAAGACCACCACCATCCAAATTGTATAACAAGAAGAAAACTTATGTCGAAATTTGCCAACGAAGAGCAATTCTATTTGGCCTTTGAAAACGTGTACCCCAATCCCTTGAATGATCTTGCCGTTAATGAATATAACTTCAGTTATATTGGCAATCTCAATATGAGAAATATCATCCCCCTAGAAACTGTTGAATCACAGCTTATTGGAAACTACTACCTGCTCGCTGATAAAGTTAAAATTTGGGTTCGTGCCAATGAAATGAGCAAAGGTAGTATTGATAGTTTTATTCAAAATGCTTACGATTCACTTTTTGAGTTGAAAAACTCACTTTGTAACTACCAAGAGTTAGATTCTTTTTGTAAACAATACTTCCCACAACGTATGGAAAATGAGACTCCAAATTTTTACCGAAATTTTGTAATAGAAGATCTTGGTCCAACTATTCGAGACATAGAATCGTATCTTGCAGACTATATCTCTAGAGATGAAAACAACTACCAGGTAAGTCCAGAAGATTTAGAATTGATTAAAAACTCTCCTTATAATGAGGATGAAAATGCCAATGAAGATATTGCTAAATATGTTATTGGGTGGAGAAACTTTTTTATGGCAAAAACCTTAAGTGAATTTATTCAAGCGAAAGATGATGAAAAAGATATCCATATTATTATGGGAGCTCTTCACGTCGAGCATTTTATTCATCTACTTGAGCAAGAAGAACTTGATATCAAGATAAAACAAACCAAAGCTTGTTTTATTTAAGGGGAATTATGCATAAATATATAGTCTTCTCCTTTTTTCTATTGAGTTTAAACTTACATGCAGAATACAACGTTTTCATTTATGGAGAAGAGCACTTTACTGAAGCCTGTATTGAGCAAAGAAAATCACTGGCAATATTGGCAAATGATGGGGAGATTACTCTTGCCATTGAGAACCTCATTGAAAATACAAAAAACAACCCACGCATTTTAGAATTTAATAAAGAGATCATGGGATTTGAATTAAATGAAAGTATAGTAGCACTGGAAACTCAGCAAATGAGCATGATTGGTGTTTATTATTATGCTAAAAAATATATTGATACTCTTTTTTATAAACCATCAGGAGAAAAGCCAAGCTTTTCAGAACTAGGGGTTATTTTCAATAACTATGAAACAATGTTAGAGAGAATTTGTACTTTCCAAGAGGCCCGTAAGTTTTGTAAAAAATATCAAATTAAGCATGATGAAAGGTTACTCAATAGCTACCTAATTCCTTATCGTCAGAATTTTGCAAGTAACAATATCCAGCAAAACATGCTCAAAATGGAACCTTATTTTCAAGCTATAATCAACAAACTTAAACCCGCATTTCGCATTGAAGAAGATGAAAGAAATCTTATAATTAATTCTCTTTATTCTCAACATAATACTGAAGAAGAAATCGCTTACGTTATTGCTTGGAGAAATTATCTTATGATAGAAAATCTACAACCATACTTAGAAGGTAAGGATATTCATATTGTTCTTGGTGCCAACCATGTCGAGCATTTTAAATACTTGCTTGAAAAAGAAAATATTCAAGTTGAACACAAGCCAAATTGTTTTGAGTAATTTTACTTAGCTGAATCCGCAATGATTTGAACAACTTCTTTCACATCCATCTTCTCAACAATCTTAAGGTCTCGCTTGTCTTCTGGAATAGTGATGTTTTTAGTTCCATGCTTTATATAAAGACCATACTTGCCTTCATAGATAGCAAGATTCTTCTTGGTCTTAGGATGCTTTTTAAAATCTTTGACCAGAGTTGAGCCACGACGTCCCTTCTTTTCTTCATTAAGCAGTTCCAGAGCACGCTTAAGCTTTATTTCATAAACATCGTCATCCTTCTTTAAAGATCGAAACTCTCCATCATGCATCACATAGGGCCCAAATCTCCCATTATTGGCCAGAATTTCTTTGCCTGTCTTAGGATGATTTCCAAGGTGGCGAGGTAAAATGAGCAAATGCACGGCCATCTCAATATCAACATCTTTTGGTTTAAAGCCTTTAGGAAGTGAAGCCCTTCTTGGTTTTGGGTTTTCATCCGTGACTTCACCCTGCTGAATATAGGCACCATAACGACCAGTTAAAACATAAATATTTTCACCGTTATCAGGATGCTTTCCAATGGACTGAGGTCCACGTTTACTTATTTCAATAAGCTCATTAATGTCTTCTTGCTTCAGATCTGCAGGAGCGATATCTTCAGGAATTGAAGCATGAACTTCTTCTGATTTTTTCTTTCCACCTGGATTAGCAATAATATAAGGACCAAAGCGGCCCACTTTCACTTCAATATTCTTAATTTGTGGCAAACGAATTGTTCTAGTTTCATCTGGATCAATTTTCTTATCACGACTTTTCACTTTCGCTGCAATCCCACCTTTACCTGAATAAAACTCTCTCAAGTAAGCAAGGTGGTCTTTAACTCCAATTGAAATTTCATCCAAGGAGTATTCCATTTCACTAGTGAAATGGAATACT
>CAYGUN010000194.1:0-5962 GCA_964353025.1 uncultured Bacteriovoracaceae bacterium | reverse complement strand
GCCAAGTCTGGAATGGGTGTTGCTAATTTATTGGAAGAGTTGGTAAAAAAAATACCAGCTCCAGCTGGAAAACCTGAAAATCCACTTCAGGCCATGATTTTTGATTCTTGGTTTGACCCCTATCGTGGAGTTGTTGTTCTTGTTCGTGTTTTTGAAGGGAACCTTAAAGTAAAAGAGAAGATTTATTTCAAACATTCTGAGGAAGAGTATGAAATTATAAAGCTGGCCGTAAATGAACCTTTCTATTCAGAAGTGAAAGAGTTGGGAGCTGGAGAAGTTGGTATTAATATATGTTGTATTAATACTATCCGTTATATTAAAATTGGTGACAGAATTGTTCATGCCAAGAAAAAAGATACTCCCACATTGGCAGGTTACAAAGAAATTAAGCCAATGGTTTTTTGCGGAATTTTTCCGGTGGAATCTAATGACTATGAGGAATTAAAAGAAGCACTTGAAAAACTCGCCTTAAATGATTCCTCTTTTACCTATGAGCCTGAAACATCCAATGCTCTTGGTTTTGGTTTTCGCTGTGGTTTTTTAGGTCTCTTACATATGAATATTATCCAAGAAAGGCTAGAGAGAGAATTTACTCTTAACCTGATTTCCACAGCTCCATCAGTTAGCTATAAAGTGGAAAAAACTGGTGGAGAGCTGATAATGGTACAAAACCCATCAGAACTACCGGAACTAGATAAAATAGAAAGCATTAGTGAGCCTGTTGTTGAAATTGCTATCCATGTTCCTAATGAATATGTGGGGAAAATTATTACTTTATGCGAACAAAAACGTGGAGTTCAAAAGTTAATTAATTATATTACAGAAGAAAGAGTTCAGATTACTTATGATTTGCCCTTAAGCGAAATGGTTTATGATTTTTACGATCAACTTAAAAGTATGACTAAAGGTTATGCTAGTATGGACTATGAATATAAAGGTTATCAAATCTCTGACCTGGTTAAATTAGATATTCTACTTAATGGAGATAAGGTTGATGCCCTATCCCTTATTTGTCACAGAGATAATGCTTTTTATAAAGGGCGGGATCTAACTGAGAAATTAAAAAAAATTATTACTCGTCAGCAGTTTGATATCGCCATACAAGCAGCGGTAGGGGCAAAGATCATTTCACGTGAAACAATTAAGGCCCTAAGAAAGAATGTTCTTGCAAAGTGTTATGGTGGAGACGTCTCTCGTAAGAGAAAGCTACTTGAAAAACAAAAAGAGGGTAAAAAGCGGATGAAAATGGTCGGAAATGTTGAAGTTCCTCAAGAAGCTTTCTTGGCAGTTTTGAAGGTTGATGAGTAGAATAAGCACATGGTAATTGATCAAATTGAAAACTCTATCGATAAAATTCTCACAGTCTTCACCCAAGATGATTTCTACGATTCTTTAATGAATGCCAAAAAAGAATATTTTTCTCTTACAGGACAAGTAACAGAAGAAGACGACGAGTACGAGTCTCGCATGAATTGTTTTAATAATTGGTATCTCTTTCAAAGACAAGATGAGGGTGGAAGGACAATTATTGATAATTATGAAAACTCAATTGGTGGCGACAAATTAGAAGAAGAAATTTTAGATGCTTTGAAAAACGTAAAGCATAGTTTATTTGAGTTTTCAAAAACTAACTTAAAAAAACAAATTGTTTTAAATGATATCCTGCATGATAAAAAAGTTATACTGGCAAAAGAGCAAGAGTCCATTGGTCTTTTGGTCGGAGATATATTTACAGGTCGAGTAATAGAACTTGGCGGAAGTACTTATTTATTGCGAGGAGTGTGTGCACTACCTCAAGGTATTAAATCTTCATTAAAAAAGCAGAGTAAAAAAATCAGAAAATATAATAACTTGCGAGAAGAGATTGCCTTTTTACTACAACTTGAGTCCTTCAAAACTAAACTATTAAGATACTCTCACATAGATCCCGCACGGATTTTTGTTTTTAACTGATGTAAATCCTGTAAATCCTTTTTTTTATTAGTAAAATATTTGTTATGAAAATAAATAAAGAAATAGTGCAAAAAACGCTCATTAGTTTTTTTATTCTTACTAATTCAATTGCTATTTTATCTTCCAATTGGCCAACTTGGCTTCATCGAAAAATTTCAAGAGACATTCCTGAAAAAATTACACCCATACTGCAAAAAGTAATGGGGAACAAGGGGTATTACTACCTCCGAATGTATGCCTATCAGTCAGGACTAGATAATGTGTGGCAAATGTTTAGCTATATGTATCGTGATGACTGGAAATTAGTCCTTTATGGACGTAATGCTCAAGGCGAAAAAATTAACCTTCCCCTTCCTCTTCAGAGTGAGAGAACTTGGTTTGAGCATAATATGGCCGATATTAAAGAAGCAAAATTTTTATTAAATATTTTTGGGCAAAAAGATATGCAACAAAGCTATATGTCTTATTTATGTAAACAATTTGAATCTCTTAATTTGAAAAAAATAGAACTCTATAACGAGTCAATTCCCATCAACAATAGAGAGTATGCCCTAGAGAATTCACAAGCTTATCAGGACAAAAAGAATATTACTTTCTTTGGGGAGAGAGCATGTTTCTAGTTAAGATATGGAACAAGATCTGGTTTGCAAAAGTTGAACCTTCTACACTAAAGCTTTATCGAATAGTCATGGGAGTAACCATGCTTAATTGGTATGTTTGCCTATTACCAACTTGGACTAAATTTTACGCGAAAGATGGTGTTCTACAAGTTAGTGAAAAATTATTTGCTTACGACCATTGGAACCTTTTTATTTTTACAGAGAATATTCCCCAACTAGATTACTTGTATTGGGTATTAGGCGTACTTTTTTTAATTCTTTTTACCTTTGGAATAAAGCCTCGAGCTTCAATTATTGCCATCTTCATCTTGCAGTGGTCTATGGTTCATCGAAATCGATTATCAGTGAATGGTGAAGACCTCGTTTTTAGAATGATACTTTTTCATAGTTGTTTTTTTCCATGGGAGAGCGTAAAGCAAAACACTTCCGCTTTTTTTTCAAACTGGGCCGTCAGGTTTGCTCAAATTAATCTCATTCTCATTTATGTTTTTAGTTTGCCAGTGAAGTTAATGACAGATATTGCTTGGACTAACGGTGATCTTATGTACTATGTTTTTGCTAATACAACTTGGTCCAGGTGGCAGTTTCCTTTATTTGTCGCCCAATTTCCTGTATCGGATGTAATGACTTGGGCTGCTGTGACAGTAGAGGGAGTGGCACCTATTCTCATTTGGTTTAATCGGTTTCGTTTTTGGACTGCATTTACTTGTCTAACTTTTCATATTTTAATTGGATTACTGCTACATAATGTCTTTTTCTTTTCTATGAGTATGGTTTGTGGTTTTGTTTTGTTTTTTCCTGAACAGGATTCTAGGGAAATACTCGAAAGGTTAAATCGCATAAAGGATGAGATTGGAAGCCTGCTTAAAAGAAGTATTCTACTTATCAAAAACTAGCCGGTTTTTTCTACTTAAAGTGCTTTGCGCTCTGCGTTTTGTTGAAGTTTTTCTATTTTTCATGCAATGATTTTGATCGTATGTTATCCATCGGATAATGTATTAATTAATCATACTTATAGGATATCCAGATCTTTTCCTCTGTATATCCTGGCAGAGATAAGCAAAAAGAAAGGGTAGCACATGAAAATAGCAGTCATCGGAACAGGTTATGTCGGACTCGTCTCAGGAACTTGCTTTGCAGAGTTAGGACATGACGTCGCATGTATCGATATTGATCAAAACAAAATAGATATTCTTAATGAAGGCAAATGTCCTATTTATGAACCAGGTCTTACTGAACTCTTAAAAAGAAACAAAAACTCTGGCAGACTTAATTTTACAACTTCTTATGATGTGGTAGAGGATTCACCTGTCATCTTTTTAGCGGTAGGAACTCCATCCTCAGATGATGGAACTGCTAATTTAAGTTATCTTTACCAAGCAGCAGAGTCTCTCATTGCGAAGGTTAAAGACAAAGCAATTATTGTTATTAAGTCAACGGTACCAGTTGGGACCTCGGCCAAGCTTAAAAATTTTTTGGAGCAAAAAACATCAAAAAGTTTTTTTGTTGTAAATAACCCTGAGTTTTTAAAAGAAGGAGCGGCAGTTGATGATTTCATGAAGCCCGATAGAGTTGTGATAGGATCTGACTCTGAATACGCTTTCAAGTTAATGGATGAAGTTTACTCCCCGCTTGTTAGGCAAGGAAATCCTCTTTTAAAAATGTCTAATCTATCTGCAGAGGTGACAAAATATGCAGCAAACTGTTTTCTTGCCACTAAAATCTCTTTTATTAATGAGGTGGCAAGGCTGTGTGATAAGACAGGAGCTGATATTGAGGAAGTGCGAAATGGAATTAAATCAGATGTGAGAATTGGCTCTCACTTCTTATATCCAGGCCCAGGCTACGGTGGAAGTTGTTTTCCTAAGGATGTTAAGGCCCTTATTAAAACGGCTCAAGAATATGGAACAGAACTTGAAATTGTAAAAGCCGCTGAAAAAGTTAATGAGGAACAAAAGGAATATATTTTTCGAAAAATATCTAATTATTATCAAGGTAATTTAAAAGGTAAAACATTTTCTCTTTGGGGTGTGGCCTTTAAAGCTAATACTGATGATATACGTGAAACAGCAGCGATTAGAATAGCCCAGCTTCTGGTCGAGCAAGGCGCACAGGTGAAATTTTATGATCCAGAAGCTTCTCTGAACTACTTAAACTATATGAAGTCACTTAATATTGAAGTTCACCCAAGTGAAGATAAATATAGTTGTGTGGACGGAACAGATGGATTAGTTATTCTTACTGAGTGGAGAGAATTTAATAATCCAGATTTTGATAAGCTCTCGCAGCTTCTTAAGAAAAAAGTTATTTTTGATTCTCGTAATCTTTTAAAAACAAGTGTTGTGCTAGAGCAAGGTTTTGATTATCTAGCAATTGGCAAAAAGATCTAATGAAAATAGGTGTAATTCAAATTTGCTCGGCCCTGGACCCAAAAGAAAACTTGATTAAGATTGAGAAATTTCTTTTGGAAGCCAATCAAAAGCAAGTAAAAGCGATTTTCTTACCGGAGGTTTTTTATTCAATGTCGGATGCGAAGACACCCACTCCTTATTTAGTTGAAGAGAATAACGAGCATTTTAAAAATATTCAAAACCTGGCAAAAAAATATCAAGTCTATTTATTAGGTGGAACAGCAGCTACGAGGTTAGGAGATAAGGTGATTAACCGCTGCTATAATTTCTCACCCACCGGTGAATTACTGGGTACTTACGATAAAATGCACCTATTTGCTGTGAACCTCTCTCAACATGAAAGTAAGACCGTCATTAATGAAGCCGATGTTTATCAAGCAGGTATTGAGAGTAAGCTTATTCCTTGGGAAGAATGGAATATGGGGATATGTATCTGCTTTGATTTAAGATTTCCTGAAATGTTTAGGCGCTACTATAGGCAAGGGGCCAATCTCTTTACAGTTTCATCTGCCTTCACTGTTCCAACTGGTAAGGCCCACTGGGAAACTTTATTACGAGCTCGCGCCATTGAAAATCAATCTTATGTAGTGGCTTCCGCCCAATGGGGTGAACATAACGATGTGATTAAAACTTATGGCCATTCCATGGTGATTAATCCTTGGGGAGAAGTCATTGCTAATGCAGGTGATGGTGAGAAAATCATTTTTGCCGATATTGATATTGAGGAAGTAAATACTTTTAGGCAAAGAATGAAAGTTCCGGTGGATAACTATTTAAATTAATCTAAAAAAATAGAGCAATCTGGCGTCCAGGCAGGAACACAAACTGCGATAAATTCTAAATTCTCAGGACCGGCCATTTGCCCACAGAGTTCGTGAACAATTTCACCAGTACCTTCGTTAAATGGAGTAACAGATTTAAAGTTCTTAATATGCATTACATATAGGGGCTTTCGCCAGATTTATGATCGGTTAAATC
>CAYGUN010000193.1:0-5966 GCA_964353025.1 uncultured Bacteriovoracaceae bacterium | reverse complement strand
GAAGACGCGCCTGATTGGGTGGCCCAAGAAGTTAAGACCTTCGTTAATAGCTAAAATTGAAGTTTTAACCAAATCAGTGTAATGATGGTAAGCCTGAAATACTAAACCGAGGAATTCAATGAGCTGGGATCACAGCCTACCAAAAAATTATAGTGCTGTCGAAACTCAAGATGGAAGTTTCACCTTATATTCAGAGCAGTTTAACGAAAACTGTCATTCAACTTCAGGTGCGGTTGAAGAAACCAAGCTGCATTATTTGAAGGCCTGTGATGTTTATCATAAAGCACAAACCCAAGAGAGGGTGCGCATTTTAGAAGTTGGTTTCGGCCTGGGAATTGGGTGGGAAATCACTCACGAAGTCCTGGGCGATCTTGCCCATAAAATTGATTTTGTTTCTCTTGAAATTGATGGAGACCTAGTTAAGTGGGCCATTGAAAAAAGAAACCTCCCGCAAAAGAACTTAAGAGTTTTAATTGGAGACGCCAGAAAGACTCTTAGGGTTTTTCGAGAGAGCTACCCTAATATTAAATTTGATTGTATTTATCAAGACCCTTTTTCTCCCAGGAGAAACCCAGAGCTTTGGACCAAGCAGTGGTTTGAACTTTTAAAGAGTGTTTCCAATGAACAAACAATTATGTCCACTTATAGTGCTTCAAGCTCAATTAGAAAAAGTATGCTTGTTGCAGGTTGGAACCTGCGTGAGGGCCATCAGTTTGGTCCTAAAAGGTCGGCCACTATCGCGAGTTTAACTGGTCAAACAGATCCATCTATTATCGAAAAACTAGAGCGCTCTCCAGCTGAAATTTTAACTGAATCCAATATTGATTCTTATAGAAAAATCAAATGAAAAAAACTCCCATCTGCTCACTACTTGGTATTGACTACCCTATCATTCAAGCAGGAATGGTTTGGGTCTCAGGCGCCAAACTGGCAGCGGCCAGTGCCAACGCTGGAGTCTTGGGTACAATTGGTGCGGGTTCAATGAAGCCAGAGTTACTTGAATCCCAAATTAAAAAGGCCCAAAGCTTGCAAAACAAAGGAAGTCTGGCGGTTAATATTCCCCTGCTCTACAAAGATGCCGACAAACAAATTCAAACCGCCTTGAATTGCGGTATTAAAATTTTTATTACCTCTGCCGGTAGCCCCAAAAAATTCACTCAAATGCTTAAAGACCAAGGTTGCATTGTTATTCATGTGACTTCGTCCCCAGATCTCGCCATCAAATGTGAGAACGCGGGAGTTGATGCCGTGATTGCCGAGGGCTTTGAAGCCGGTGGCCATAATGGGCGGGATGAAATCACTACTATGAGTCTCATCCCACAAGTTGTTGACAGCGTTTCAATTCCTGTCATAGCAGCAGGGGGAATTGTCGATGCACGAGGAATATGCGCATCTTTTTGCTTGGGGGCCCAGGCCGCACAACTTGGAACGCGCTTTCTCATGACTCAAGAATCAAGCGCTCATGAAAATTATAAAAAGCTTTTATTAACTGCCACTCCAGGGGACACCAAACTCTCGATGAAAGACTTGGTCCCTGTTCGCCTGTTTAAGAATAAATTCTATGAACAAGTAGCGTCCCTGGAAAAGCAATGTGCTGCTCCAGCAAAACTGCAAGACTTGTTAGGTAAGGGACGCGCGAAAAAAGGTATGCTTGAAGGTGATATGGATGAGGGAGAGCTCGAAATTGGCCAGTCCGTGAGTCTCATAAAAAATATCCCCACAGTAGCGCAGTTAGTTCAAAAACTTATAAGTGATTGTGAAAAAAAATTTTAGTCTCTGTTGCGGCCAATATTACGGCCTCTTTTATCAGAGTCGTACGATCTTCTGCTGCCAGAGTTATGATGATCGCCGTTATTGCTTTGATTAATTGAGCTTCTTTTAATAATGATAAGATCATCATTATAGTACACAGGACGTTGAACGCGACAACTTACAGTATAAGGAACCCAAACAAAATAATTCCAAGTGCGGTAAGCTGAATAATTAATCTGTCTCCAACCAAACGCATTTCCAAAAAGCCATCCGTTATTTGTTGCTCCCGTATAGGTTCTCCAAACAGCACTTTGGCAATAACGAAACCCCTGCCAAGTACATGGCCCACAGGTATTTGTTACTGGAATGACCTGAGAGTAATAGGTATTGGCGTAGGCACCCACTGACCAATTCTGGGCCTGAGCTTTTGAGCTCAAAAGAGTTAAAGTCATGATAACTAAAAGAAAAAAGTATTTCATAGCTAATTCATAAAATACTTTTTCCTGCGTGGCAATATTTTGGATAATTGACGTGTAAAAATTTCCCTTTCTTAGATATAAAAAGAAACTCTTTAGTAATCGAGCTTATAACTCTCTCTATAAAATCAGAAATGTATATTAAGCCTTATTTACTTTTTGTTCAAAAGACAAACAAGATCATTTATGAAGTTATGAGGCTCATAAGCCTTCTCAATGGTTGAAAGAACGATCCCCATTTCAGCAATAACAGAACTCAAGTTATTGTTTGATGAATGCTCAGAAGAATTGCATGCAAGGATACCTACGGCTTCTATTTGATTTGGTAGATTTTCAAAAAAAGATTTTTGATAGATAGGGATTGTTTGATGCTGACCATTGGATTTTGGAAAAAAGTCCATTCCTTGTCCAAACCTTGAGTGACCAGCATAAACAATATGATTTACTTCCTTTAATCGCTCTTTGACATTTTGAAATTTTTTATACTCTTCATTGCTCAGCTTGACATTATACTTTCCCTCCGGTGCTGGATTAGAGATAAGAAAGTTAATCTGATGAAGACCAATCTCTCCAACCCAAAGGTTTTCTTTTCTCTCTTTCAGACCACAACGTTTAAAGGCTGTTTCTAGAACTATTTCTAATTCGTGAGCATAAGAAGCGAAAGGGTCATTATCTTGTTCAATAAAACCAAATTGAATAAGAACTGTGTAACTTGTTTTCTCTTTTAGTTTAGCTTGTGCAAAAGAATATAAGTTCTCACAGAAGTCGCCTCTTTCACTTACACAATCAGCATGACTTGTATGAGCAAAGAGGCATAAGAATAGGCATATGAGTAATCTTAATTCCATTTCTTTTTTGTCTTTTTCCCAAGAGAGAGTTCAGGCTCTTTATCAATCTCTAAAATCTGAACAGGAATTAAGCTCTCACTCTTCCTGACACCAGTTCTCCCAACACACAATGGGCTTGTTTTTATAAAATTCCTAGCTTTATCCTTTATAGCTCGCTTCAAAATGATTTTCCCATCAATTTCGGATACAACATCTACATGGCCAGAGTAGTAAGCATTATCTAATTTACAATTGTTATACCTTTTAGTTTCATCAAGTGGATTGATTAATATATTCTTTTTCTTAATGAACAGATCGCTACTGACTCCTGTTTTTTTATAACCATCAATTTCCTCTCTGTTAGAGACTTTCTTTATTTTCTGCTCAAGAGAGGCAAGATTAGCTTCATACTTAGGAATAGTAACTTTATGTTCTCTGATTACTAAAAGTTGTTTTAGGAAGATTTCCTCAGTTTTATTTACATTAAGTTTGCTAAGCTCTACAATTGCTTCATCAATTTGCTCAGCAGACAAATTACCTTTTAAATTCTTAAGAAGATTATCATTTTTCTTCACTGGAGCATCTCCATATTGATCCCAGTAATCGAAGTGAAGTAAGCGTTTGAGTTCATTCTTACTAAGTGACAGGTTCTTAAAATTCTTTTTATACAATTTTGCTAACTTTTTAGCAGGCCTTCTTGAATAAAACAAGTTGAAGAATAAATAATTACCTTTTGCTAATGGAATTAACTCCTCTTGAATCTCTTGGATTTGAGCTTTGTTTTCAAATATATCACTAATAAGTTTTTGCTTTATTTCAAATGAGTGGACTTCTTTATTGTTCTCATCTAAATATAACTCTCCTAGTGAAAACTCAGCCATAAAATTACTTACTGGTTTTAGGGTATCGATATCAATCATTGGAGTATAATAAGTCCCTGTTTTATCCCCTTTTAAACGATAAGGATTTCTCATATCGGCTATCACAAACTGAACATCTCCATAGAGATTTGCACCACTTGTATAGTCAGGGCAATCGCTAGAGATGATCTCATCATCATTGCCAATAAATTTTTCGATATCATCACTATTGATAAGAAATCTATTTTCTCCTTCATACTTTAAACGTCTAAAGCCTAAAGCCGCAAGATCGTAGTTTTTTGTTCCATCTTCTGCAATAGAAACAATATGCTCTAACTGAGAGCTTTCCAGAAAAATAGTACATGAGGACTCTTTCCCATGATTAGCAAAAACTAGTTTTTCAGTAGAATCTATACTTGCATAATTAGCAAATACCTTAATTTTTTCAAATTGCTTATAGGGAGCATCCAGAACTCTTAGCTCACTAATGACATCACCAGCATCCTGAGGACAAACTTTCACGCTATCCTGGGCAAAGACTGTCAAAGAAGTTAACAGTAGTATAAAAATTGTTCGATTTAACATAATTTCTCCTTATAAAATAAAATACTTAATCGATTAAACCTATTTATGGTTCAAAGTGATGCAATTAAGCTGCCAATTAGGGGCTGTCTCGCTTTTCTTGTAATTACCACGCGATTATGTCCTATCAATAATATTTATGTTCTTCTTAATCTAAAAATATGGAAAAACTAGAAAATAAAATTCCATCAACTTTCGAGGATATACCTCGAAGTGCAACCTGGTAACACTCAACCTGAATCTAAGAAAAGAGATGTGGAAAATCGTTAAGAGACATCTATTCTAGAACTCGATCAAAACTCGTAAGAAGACTTTCAAATCTAAGTATTTTGGTTTTAGTCTCATCCAACTCAATAGTGATGTTATATCTATCAAAACCGTGTTCGCTAAATTGGTATAAAATGAAAAGCTCTTCGCGCGGCCCTCTCCAATTTAAATCCAGCCAGAGGATTTTATTTTGACTTAAAACAATCCCTACCGCGCGCTTAGTAGGTTCACCTTCCACAGATGAGCGTGAGGCGAGAAAGAGTCTATTCTTTTGGATATTAAAACTGGTTGTCACAAGTTGAGGGTTGCGCTTGAGAAAAACATTTTTATCTGACTCTAATTCAGAAATGATGAGCTTAACCGGACTGTCAGCATCTATTTCTGTCGTGCGTAGCCACTTAGATTTAAATCGTTCTCCACTGTGGTAATCTTTTTCAAAAAAGGACCAATTAAATTCATCTCTTTCAAAGCTGGCCAAAAGGTTAAGCTCTGCTGCAGTTAACAGACTGGAGGCCTGTATTTTGATGGTGGCCGCCACTTGTGGGGCAAGTTGCTTAAAGGCCATAAACTTATCATCATAGCGCTGCCAAAGTTGTGATAATTTTTCATCCTCAACAGGATATAACCTACTCACAATTGATTGTTCAAAAGTCAGACTTTGGTAAGTATGCTTTAAACTCTCAGACAGGCCAAAGGATTCAGGAGTAGGCATAAAGAAATAAAAAAAAGCACAGACCCCAATAAAAAGAGTGGAAATAATGGCCATCAACTTTTGATTCATATCAATTCTCCTGCCAGTCATGAGTACAGATAAGTAGTGTGAAATAAAGCAATAAATAATATTAATACCAGAGCAAATTACTATCAACCTTTATTTGTATGAAAAAATTGACGATACTTAAGATAAGTTAAATAAAACAAAGTCAGGATGTGTATGTGACAAAGAAGAAAAGAATTCTGGTCGTTGATGACGAGCCCTACATCACTGAAGTTCTAAAAGAATTACTGCAGATGCAGGGCTATGACGTTGATACGGCCGCAAACGGTGCTGTTGCGTTTGAGAAAATTCTAGAGACTCAGTTTAACCTCGTGATCTCTGATGTTAAGATGCCCATTTGTGATGGAGAGGAGCTTTTGATTAAACTAGCGCAGCTAGAATTAAGACCTGCTATTCTAATGCTCACTGGCCACTCCTCACTGAC
>CAYGUN010000192.1:0-5989 GCA_964353025.1 uncultured Bacteriovoracaceae bacterium | reverse complement strand
GGAGAGAGTTTTAGGTTCCTTTTAAGAGAGTGCTATGAAGCTCTTGCCTCCTCTGGTGCGAGCTGTCTGTTTTTGACTGCGACAATGAAAGAAGATTATTTGAATTTATGGAAAGAAGAAGTTCATCTTAATTTTGAGCAAAGCTTTCTTGTTGATCTTGGCAATCAACGATTAAAGAATCTTCCGCAGAAAAAGTATTATTATCATCCTATTTTAAAAAATATTTTAGAGTCATTTATTCAAAAAGAAATTCAGCGTCAGAGTGATTCTACTTCTTTAATCCTGGTCCAATATAGAAGTGATGTCGACAAATGGAAAAATTATTTTGAAAAAATGAATATTGATTACCTCGCGTGCAAGGGAGGTGAGGCCCAAGAGTTTTCTCAAAAATTGAAACTTCACCCAAGGCCCAGGGTTATTGTTGCCACATCTGTTTTAAGCCATGGAGTGAATTTACCGGTCATTGGCGAGCTTTATTTATGTTACAAAGTCAAAAATCGCGATTTTTGGGTACAAAATGTAGGGCGTGCTGGAAGACGTGGTGAGTCTTTTATACTCCACACCATGGATAAAGAGGATTTTGGCCTATTTGAGTTGCTTAAGAGTACATTATTCATCTTTTTAAAGTCTTTGTGCTATAGATTAAAGGGCCTATATGAGTAATTTAGACGTTAAAACTACAGGATTTGTCCTTCAGAAACTTCCCTTTAAGGAAAGAGACCTTATTGTGAAACTTCTTTCTGATAAAGGCTCTTTAATGAGCGTTGTCTTCTACGGTGGCAGAGGTGGAGGAAGCAAGAAGAAGTCCTCTCTCATAGAGGTAGGCCATTGCCTTAATATTCAATTAAGACGTAGCCGCAGACCTGGAGTTGAGCTTCTCACAGCAAAGGAGTGGACGCTTAAATGGGCAGGACATGAACTGCGCAACCACCATATGGCCTTTTACTTAATGACCTTTTATTTTGAAACCATTTTAAAACTTGGGCTTGATACTAACTTAGATGAAGATGTAACCGAGCATAAAGATATTTATGTTTTGCTTTCCAATGCTCTGTTTTACTTGGAAAAAGAAATTCAGCAGAAGAGATTTAACCTCTATGCACATATGAATATTTTTTTGAGCAAACTGATTTACCAGTTAGGGATTCTGCCAGAGCTTGATAATTGTTTTCACTGTGGCAAACAGCTGACAAAGAATTTTATTTTTGATGTTCAAAATGGTGGTTTTAGTTGTTGTCATAATAATGATATTTCTTTACATGACTTAGACCACTCTCAGATTACTTTAAGCCATTTGAGGGCCATACTACCAGTGAAGTATTCAGAGGCCTTTGGACTTAATATTCAAGATCTAGAGGTATCAAAGCAGCTTTTTCATTATTACTGCTATCAAAACCAGTTTGCACCTGGAAATTTTAAATCACTTCATCTTCTTTTTTAGATCTTCTACAAACTCTGTTAATGAATTGAATGAGTATGAGATTTCATGTTCGATATTGCGAGTGTTAATAAGGACCGATCTGATATTGGCATTAATCCCCGTTTTCACATCAGAAATTTTATCACCCAGAATATAGCTTTGATTTTTATTGATATTCCATTTCTCACATAAATCATTAACCATTTTGGGGTTTGGTTTACGGCATTCACATTTGTCTTCTGGAGTATGAGGGCAATAAGCAATATCTTTAAGTTCAATTTGGTGCTTAGCAAAGTCTTTTTTCATATGCTCATGAATCTCTAAAACACATTTTTTTTCAAAATACCCTCGTCCAATTCCTGATTGATTGGTAATCACAAAAAAACAAAATCCAAAGTCAGATAGCTCTTTTAAAGCACTAAAGACATCAGTGAAGTATTCAATCTTAGAGGCATCATGAAAATACCCAGGATCTTTATTAATGGTTCCGTCTCTATCGAGAAAAATGGCCTTCATAATTTAATTTTACAGCAGGTAGAGCAAAAAGTATCATCATTTTATGATTGAATTCTTTAAGAAAACCTACCCTTATATTAAGCCATTCTGGTTTCGCGGGCTCATGGGGGTTATAATGACTATCCCTGCTGCTGGGCTTAAAGCAGGGTCTGCTTTTTTGTTAAAGCCTCTTTTTGATAAAGGATTCTCATCTACGTCAAGTTTTGATGACGCTCTTTATTACTGTGGGATTTTTGTTGGGGTGGCAATCGTCAGTGTTCCTGTGCGTTTCGTTCATAATTACTATATTAAAGGTGTTGCTGAAAAAGCAGTCTGCTTAATGCGGGCAAAGATTAATGAGAAGTTTCAAAACCTTCCTGCCAAGTTTTTTTCATCCAGCAAACAGGGTGAGCTCATGTCCATTGCTATGAATGATACATTGATTGTCTCTCATGGATTTAAATTTGCCGTTGATTTAATTAGAGAGCCCTTAACTATTGTGGCCTTATTTGTGAATTTAATCCTGATTGATTGGCAACTAACCTTGGCCTTTTTTGGAATCATTCCTATTGTGATTTTGATTATGAATTTAACCGGAAAATGGGTTAAATATTTTGAATCAGGAGTTAGGGAGCAGATGGGATTAATAAACCATGAAGTAGCAGAAACACTTCAAGGGCAAAAGATTATTAAGGCATTTAATCTTCAGGCCTTTGTGAGAAGAAGGTTTGATAAACTCATTGATAAGTACCTTTATTTTTTCAAGCGCTACCAAAGAGTGGAAGAAATTTCTAAGCCTGTAATAGAAGTCTTTTTTGCCGTTGGGTTTTGTGCTGTCATCCTTTTTGCTCATTCTCGAATTGTAAGTGGGGAGTTAACCAATGGTGGCTTTATGGGATTTATTGGTTCTCTGATTTTTCTGGGAGATCCTATTAGAAGGCTTTCAGATGCAGTGGTAAGACTTAATCAGGCCAGGGCATCCAGTGACAGAGTTTTTGGCATTCTAGATTTAGAAGAAGAAGTGAATACGGGGAAAAAAGAAGTTCAAGCATTTAATAATACTATTGAATTTAAGCATATTAATTTCTCTTATGGCGAAGGCCCCGTTCTTAAAGATTTTAATTTAGAAGTTAAAAAAGGTCAGAGGGTCGCACTCGTTGGTCTTTCTGGTTCAGGGAAATCTACTCTGATTAATCTTATCTTGAGAATGTACGATATTGATCAAGGTGAGATTATTATTGATGGAACACCGATAAAAGAATTAACGCTTAAGTCCCTACGCTCACTGTTTTCACTGGTTAGCCAAGATATTTTCTTATTCAACGATAGTGTATTACAAAACCTAAAAGTGGGTACTGAGCCTTCGCAAGAGAGCATAAAAGAGTCACTAAAAGTCTCATATGCCGATGAGTTTATTTCTACTCTTCCAGATAAATTGGAAACTCAAATTGGAGATAGAGGGACAAGGCTTTCAGGTGGTCAATCCCAAAGACTCACAATTGCGAGGGCCTTCTTACAGAACACACCAATTCTTCTTTTTGATGAGGCCACTTCAGCCCTTGATAATGAATCAGAGAAAGTGGTTCAAAAAGCATTAGATGAAGTCGCAGGAAACAAAACTGTTATTGCTGTTGCCCATAGACTTTCAACCATTCAAGGCTATGACAAAATTGTGGTCATGAAAGAAGGCGAGAAAGTAGAAGAAGGAACCCACGAAGAGTTAATAAATCTTCGTGGGGAATATCATAAGCTTTATGAGCTTTCTCAGAAAGATTAATCTAGAAGTTCTTTATCTTTGTAGAAGTAATCAGGATTCGGTTCACGCCCTTGAGTAAAATCAAGGTAGTTATCCATTGGATGGTCAAGACCGCCTTTTTTAAGAATATTATCTCTCCATCTATTCATAACTTCACGACTAAAATTATTATTTTTTAACTCATAAAAGCCATCAATCGCAATGAACCAATCCCAGAAATAGAGATAATAACCTGCATTGTATCCACTATTAAATCCACTCCAAAGATGACTGAATTCAAATATTCTATGAAACTTATTTTGAGCAACCTGCTCAGCAGTACGCTCGAAGATTTCATCTTCAAAAGCAGCAAGATCTTTTATACTTTGGTATTCTTTTGAATGAAGTTTCATATCCATTAAGGCCCATTGGTAGAGAGAAAGATCTCCGTTCGCTTCAAAAAAGTTTTTATTAGCAATTATCTTATTAATTAACTCATCCGGTATGACTTCGCCTGTTTCGTGATGCTTGGCAAATGACTTTAAAAACCAGTCTTCGTATAGAAAGCTCTCCATTATAGTTGATGGAACTTCAACAAAATCTCTAATAACACTTGTCCCAGAGTATGAGCTATATCTTACTTCTGAAAATAATCCATGTAGGCCATGCCCGAGCTCATGCAGAAGTGTGTTTACTTCATAAGTAGTCAGTAGAGTAGGCTTTCCTTTTGGTGGCTTGCTCACATTTAAAGTATTTGATATATGGGGCCTAATACCCTGACTTCCATTTTGGTCAATATAAGAATTCATCCACGCGCCACCTCTTTTGCCGTCACGTGCATAAATATCAAGATAGAAAAGACCAATGTTTTTATTAGTCTCTAAGTCTTTTACAATATAGCCCTTCATTTCTTTGCTAGGGAGTGGAAGGTCTGTCGGTTGAAACTCAACATTATAAAGCTTTTTCACTAGAGCAAAGATACCATCAAGAGTTTGCTCCATTTCAAAATACTTTCTGAGGGCATTTTGATTAAGCCCTGACTTCTCTTCTTTATAAAGTCTAAGGTAATAACTACTATTCCAAGGTTTCAACTCTACTTTATTTCCATACTTGGCTTTTACCCATTGCTTAAGATCTTCCGTATTCTTATTGGCCTTAACCTTTGTTTTGACAATCAAGTCTTCTAAAAAAGTAGTAACGGTTTCTTTGTTTTTGACCATCATTTTACTAGTAACAAATGAGGCGAAATCTTCGAAACCCATTATTTCTGCATATTCTTGACGAAGCTCAAGTAGTTTTAACATATCTGCTTCAGTGTTAAATTCACCGTTTTTACCAACTTGAGTATAGACGTCATAAATTTGCTTTCTAACTGCATCGTCTTCTACATACGCCATAAAGCTTCGAGAGAATTTTCCACCTGAGGTAAGTAGGTAACCTTCTAGGTTTTTATCTTTTGCGTTCTGCTGAGCAGTCGCAAGCATATCTTCTGGTACACCCTTTAGCTTATTTTTATCTAATATATGTAAACTTAAAGAACTCTCTGAATCTGAAACTTTTTTAGACCAGCCAAGAGCTATTTTTGCTCCTTCTTGTTTAATTTCAAGCATTCTTTCTTTTTTTGCACTTGAAAGACTTACTCCACTTTCTTTTAAACTATCGAAAAACTCATCTGTTAGGAACTTGTCTTGTTTATCAAGTTTTCTGTACTCAGCTGTTTTTCTAAATTCATCGACCCTTTTATAAAGTTTTTCACTTGTTGAAAGAAGTGCACTAAATTCATTTAATTTTTCACTCATCATCTGCGCATTTTGATCTTGTTTAGCATTTGGAAGTGTGGCCTTGTGTTGAAAAGTTAATGAAACAGGTTTGTTGAGTTTCTTGTCGACATTTTCAATCGCTAAGATTGTATTTTTAAAAGTAGGTGCTTCTTTACTGTTAATAATACTTTTAAGGTTTTTAAGTGCGATAGCATATTCATGGTTGAAATAAGCTTCTATGTGCTCGGGAGTAATTTTATCCATTGGCATCGCATTGAGGTCTGTAATTCCTTTTTGTTCAATTAAGGCCTTTGCTTCCTTAAAAAGTTTATTACATTCCTTTGAATAGCTGAGTTGTGAAAAAAGAAGAACCGATAAAAAAAGAGTAAGTAGTTTCATTTTTATCCCCCGATAAATTTAACTTCTCTCTCTTTTGCTCCCTGTGATGCTTTTAAGTTATGCAAATTATTGGGCATGATGTCGATTCAAAAGGGTGAAGCGGGAATCTTTTATAAACGCGCGCAGCGTTATTTATTACATCCTGTCATTTTTAAACAATTATGCTAGATAACTACCTAT
>CAYGUN010000191.1:0-6001 GCA_964353025.1 uncultured Bacteriovoracaceae bacterium | reverse complement strand
AAACGCTAGTGAACCAAGCAATGATCTTAGGAGAAGATGGCGAAAAAATGATTATGTCTCGTGGAAACGTTATTAACCCTGATGGGATTTTAGAGGAATATGGAGCAGATACTCTAAGACTTTATGAAATGTTTATGGGGCCACTTGAGAAAGTGAAGCCTTGGTCCATGAGTGGAGTGAAAGGTGTTTATAATTTCCTCTCTAAGGCCTATAAATTTTTTGCTGATTCAAATAATTGGGCAGATAGTGAAGATGAAGAAGTCACGAAAGAGCTGCATAAAACAATTAAAAAAGTCGGCAGTGATATTGAGGCCATGAAGTTTAATACTTCAATTTCACAACTGATGATTTTTACCAATACTTGTGTGAAGAAGAAGAAAGTCACTAAGAAGACGGCTGAAATATTTGCACTCTTACTCGCTCCTCTTGCTCCTCATATGGGAGAAGAGCTATGGAAGCTAACTGGTAATAATGAATCCCTGACTTACGCTGCTTTCCCTGAATATAATGAGGCCTTGGCCAAAGATGACACCATTACCGTTGGAGTCCAAGTGAATGGAAAAACCAGAGCGACACTCGAGGTGGCAGCGGATATTTCAAAAGAGGATTTTCTCGCTCAGGCCAAAGCAGACTCTGCTATTAAAAAATATTTAGATGAAGGAACACTAGTTAAAGAAATTTATGTTCCAGGCAGAATTTGTAATTTTGTGGTTAAGCCAAAGTAGGAGAATATGAGTATTACTATTTATCATAACCCCAGATGTACTAAAAGCCGTCAAACTTTAGAGCTCATTGAAGCCACTGGCACGAAGCCTCAAATTATTGAATATTTAAATAATCCTTTAACTCAAAAAGAAATTATAGACCTACTTCAAAAGCTAGGGATTTCTGCAACAGAACTCCTCAGAAAAAAAGAAGCGGTTATTAAAGAAGAAGGAATTGATATCTCCACTAATGCGAAAGCTTTAGCGGCCATGGCCAAATACCCCAAGCTGATTGAAAGACCGATTGTGGTCAAAGGTAATAAAGCTATTCTTGGGAGACCGCCTGAGAATATTAAAATTCTGCTCCAGAACTAGTCCTTCCTATTCAAATTTATAACAAAGAGCAAAATATAGATTTAATCGCTCGAAATCACGCTCTGCACTAGCCGCAAATGTTAACATCGATACGCGTAACTATTTAACTTTACTTAGGTAGTATGTAAGTAATACACACTGTTCTCTCAACGAAACGATATGTTCACTCAACTCTTCCCTATCTTAACTCTGACAGATATAACACTTGAAAATTCTAGCAAGAGGATATTATTTTGCAATTAGAGCATTACAAAGACTATAGAGATTACTTAAAAGAAGTCTTAGACTTTAGAAGTCAAAAAAATCCTCAATACTCTCTACGATCGTTAGCCCGAGATCTTGGAATCAGTGCTGGCCAATTATCCGATGTTATCGGAGGTAAAAAAGGTCTTTCTGTCGATAGAGCATTTGATATAGCTGAAAAACTTAATTTAAATACCAAAGAAGCAGCTTATTTTTGTGACTTGGTGCAATCGGTTCATTCTCGAAGTAAAAATGCAAAAAAATTAGCTAGGGCCAGATGTGAAAGTTTCCGGACAATACCAGAAATCCAAGCTATTCAACTCGACTACTTTAGAATTATTAAAGATTGGTATCATTATGCAATTTTAGAACTAACTTATGTAGAAGGTTTTAAAAATGATGTTAACTGGATAGCCTCTAAGTTATCTATTACGACAGCCCAAGTTATTGGAGCTATGGAAAGACTCAAACGTCTAGGACTTATTCACGAAAAAAATGGAACGCTAATTAAAGTTTTCAAAAATATAGAAACCTCAGACCGGATGCTAGATCAGTCTGTTAATAAAGCAACTGAGCAGCTTATCGAAAAAGCACGAGAAGCTATCTACACCCAAAATTTTGAGACCAGAGTTTTAGAAAACATGACTATGGCCATAGATAAAAGCAGAATCCCAGAAGCAAGAAAAATGATATTTGAATTTAAAAATAAACTTTGCAACTTTCTAGAGCAAGGCGAAATAAATAGTATTTATGCTTTCTCTTCCCAGCTATTTGAATTAACACAAACACATAAAAAAGACAGGAGCTTACAATGAAATTATGGTTAATTAATATTATAACTCTATTACTAATTGGACAGGCCCATGCTGGAAGTGGCTCTGGTGGAGGAGATGCCGTTGCCTCACAGATAGGAGCTATTTGCTTTAATACGGGGATGGAACTCAAAGCAATTAGTAGCAAAGAAATTCAGAGCCGACTCAATAAAAGTCACCCCGAACTTATATTCGAAATAGAGGACTTTATATCAAAGGTAACACAAACTGAAATTGATATGGATCCAACTGTTACCCTCCGTTCGACAGGAGAAGAAAAAGGATGTGCCTTTGACCCATTCAAAATTGCTTGCGACGAAGAGCAATTTAATTCTTGGCCTCTACTTAGAAAAGTAAAGATGTCTATTCATGAATGCTTAGGTGCCCAAGGGAAAGAAGCTAGTAATACTTTTGGACTCTCAAGCGCGCTAATGAGAATTTTAATTGAGTTTAATGTTAATTTTAATAATCTCGCAGAAATTGAAAGCTTCAAATCACAAAGCGCTTTAACTTTACTAGAGAGTTATGTAGGAGATAATGAAGGTCTTTCTTTAGAAGAAATTAATGAAACTTGCTCTCAACTTGAAAGCAACTACCGAGGTGAATTTGCGACTTTTAAATGTGTTAAGGTTCATAACTCTACAATAACTAAAATTGATGAGATAACAAAACTAAAAACCGGTTATCAGTTCATGGGTTATAAAGAAGAGATTGATCAAAATTTCAAAGCAGGATTAGGTTTTCTAGTAGGTCTTTATGCAAAAAAGGGAACTACTTCTAACAAGATTCCAGTAATCAAAGAAATTAAAATACCTTATACGTCTTATAAAAGAGAGGATATTCATTACTACGGTTTTAAATTCTATGGCTTAGGCAAAATATATAATGAAGCTCACGTATATACAAAGAGTAGCCACTATCAGCTTTACTATAAAACGCCAGAATATGCCCTAAGTGAATGTCCCTTATACTTAGGTCTTATAAAGAATGAACATCTTGTTGGAACGGAGTGTTCCAGCAAGGTTGAAAAAGAAACAGAGGGTTATGTTTGGGTAATAACAACAAAGAATCCACTTAATAAATAAGAAAACTGGAGATAATAATGAAGAATTTATTAGTAATTGTAACTTTAACTTTAACCAGCCCCATTTTTGCACAAGGTATTGCCAATAATAAACTTAACAATATTTTTGAAACTCAAGATTACAATATTGGAAAATCGAGTGGTATTCTTAGGTACAAATTATCTAAAGAGCACTATACTCAAAAAACTTATTACACAGGACTAAATCTAGGTTTTTGGAGCATAGCAACCGGAAGTAGTGAATTTAATAACCCAATAGTAAATCGCTTTGAAGATACGACAGGTTCAATTGAACTCAAAAAAATTACAGACGGAGGACAAGTTATCATGGCCCGTTTGAAAATTAACGGGAAATACCTGGGTAGTAAAGAGAGAAACTGGTACGACCTAATAAAAATTGACGGTATTGGTCCTGAAGGATTAACTGGTTCGGGTGAGCCTGAAATAATAGTAGATCTTTTTTTAAAAATAAAATCTTGTGATAATACTAGTATTGAAGAACTCACTGCTCCTATTTTTAATTTAGAACTTCAAGATGCTATAGGACAACTTTATAATCTTAGATATCAAAGCTTTTCGTCTTGTGAAATGAGCGTTAATAAATTTATGCTCCATGATGAAATCATAGTAAAAGATACTCCCTATTATTTCGCTCGTAACAATCCAAACTCTATGAAGGTCACAATAAATGATGAAGGCTTACTTAATCTTACTGTTCATGGTTCTCATTTTAAACCAGCTAATATTCATAATAGAGCTATTTTTAATGACACTGGCCATATCCCCTCCTTTTCTCAGTCATTCTTAATTAATGATTCTGTAGAACTTGAAAGCAATCCAGAAGTTATTAATGCAGCAAAAAACGTCATGAATGAACTATTAAATTATGGAAAATTGTTAGTAACAAATCGAAATAACCCCGAAAGAATTGAACTTATTCAAAATGCTTTTTTGAATACAAAAGAAAAGATAATTTTAGAAAACCTTGAATTTATTAACGAGTCTTACTCAGTTTTAAGCTACCAAGATAAAATTTCTATCTACTTAGTGTTAAATCGTGGATACGAGTTTATAAAATACTTTGAAAATAAATTTAACCTTGAAAAAACCCTTAACATTTAATTTTGCGGAGGCAATTATGTTTAATAAACCACTGATTATTTTACCCTTTTTAGTACTAAACTGTTTTGCAAATGAACCAGAACTGGCAAAAGAGCTCGCCCTTGGAAAATTTCTAAAAATGGCAAATAGCCTTACTAAAACCGAAATATTCCTATCGCCTAGGGACTCTTTAACTCGGTCAAATGAAGATGAATCTAAAGAGATATGTGAGCAAACTAAGATTACAAAATATCACATCATCATTAACTGTAATACGGCTATCTTTGAGCAAATAGAGACTTTTAAAGCGAGGTACGTATTCTACCGAGACTTTCTTAATCGTGGAGATGAACCTGTGGTCAGTTTAGATTACTTTAAAATTGAGTCTCCCCAATTCGAAAGAAGCAGTAAATTCTTAGTTCAAAAATATATTTCAATTCATCCCGAATTCGTTGAGGAAGATGTCCTCATTGATATGGGCAATAATAAATTTATCGTTTGTGGTGACGAAGAAGAGGTTTGTTCTATTGTAACAATTTGGACAGAAAGCCATGATTTAAAAAAGATAACAACACTAGAAGTTACTTTAATTTAGCTTGATTAGCACAAATCTAGATTGTATTCAAACTCAGATATCTTATTCTGAGTTTGAACACAATTAAAAAATCTGCAGGGCGACTCTTGTTGTTAAAGAGTCTAAAGTGCCTGGTTTCTACGGGAGTACTAGTTTCTTAAAATTTAGAGATACAACTTGTGGCCATTATATTATCGGAATCAAACGACCTAAAGATGCTGATACTGAGCTAACTGAACTTATCCATAAGAAAAATAAATATATTGTTACCGGCTTACATGTTGAAATATTGGAGAAGCATCTTTTTCCAAAATTAAACTTGCCTCCACTTCCTAGCAAGGGACCACTAGACCCTCCGTCGGTAATCCCAAAAATGGCCACTCTTGTTTATGAAAAAGAAATTAATGGAGCGGAAAGAATTTATACTCAACAAACGACTATATCTACTCCAAACGGTCCTGGAAAACCTGTTTATGTACCCGTTCCCCCATTTGTGAGCGAGTACTTAATGCCTATTTTAAAGAAACAGCTCATTACAAAAGAAAATAGAATGCACTTTATGCTAGAAATTCAATACCCTGGATGGCAACCCCTGCCAGGTAAGGAATTGGATGAAGCAAGAATGATTATTACCAATTTACCATTTATATACTTTTAGTTGTGTTCTAACTTCCATGCTTTCTTTCAGAAATGAGATTAAGCATGGCCTGCTGACTTGAATCCACAATAAACCAAAGACCTAAAAAAGTAAGAAAGGCATAAGCATAGGGCCTATAAGGATAACTTCCTTTGCCATAATACAAATCATAAAGTTGGCGCGACATTTTGTATTCGTGGTAACAAAAATAAAGGCCCAGGGTCAAAATAGAGAGCAAAACTATTTTTACAAAGTGGTATTCTTCGCGTCCCAATAGTTCATTTAAATCATAAATTTGGCGTATCTGAACATAAACATTCCACAACCCAAAAGTGAGCACAGTAAACAGAATATCCCTAATGACACTTTGTCTTTTCATATACTTAGCTTAGCTAATGGTGATTTAATAAGCAAGTCCAACTATTTCACTCAAGTTTAAGGCCCATCGTGCCGATATTACTTAGGCAGAGG
>CAYGUN010000190.1:0-6006 GCA_964353025.1 uncultured Bacteriovoracaceae bacterium | reverse complement strand
CAATAAATTCGTAATACTCTTTCTCATCCATAGGAGCATTTAAATAGTCTGCTGAATCATCCACTGCCTTATGGCGATCTTTAAAATAAAGTTTATCGTAATCCAAGGTATCAGCATCGACCACCGGAGCAATTGCATCATAAAAATAGAAATCATCTTTGCTAAGCTTACCCAAAATCCACTCTTCCAAAGGCTTGGAAGTTAAAGGGCCACTTGCCACCACCACATAGTCACAACCATATTCAACTCGGGCAGCCTCGGGGTCAGAGATTATCTTATCAATAACGGTAATATTTTTGTGATCAGTTAAGGTATTAGTCACAAGAGTTGAGAAAGAATCACGGTCCACGGCTAAGGCATCTCCGGCAGGAACTGCACTTTCTCTAGCAGCTTTTAGAATCAAAGAGTTCAAAGCGTCCATTTCAAGCTTTAAAAGGCCATGACCACTAGTTTCATTAATAGACTTTAATGAATTGGTACAAACCAGCTCAGCAAAGCCATCGATTTTCTGCGCAGGGTTTCTTTCCACGCGCTTGCTTTCGGCCAATATGACGGTCACATTATTTTCTGCCAGATAGTAGGCCACATCTGTTCCGGCCATCCCAGCGCCAACGACTAAGACTTTACCAATTGGAATATTATTCATGATTTATCTCACTGTCTAAAGCTGTTAAGTACCCGCCCAATTGCTATGTGTCAATGAAATCGCTGTGAGTGATGCGCTAAATAGAACAAATTATTAAAGTTTTGTGTTATAGTTGGCGAAATATGCACCATGTTCGGTGCTAATCTTAACTATTAGACTAGCTACAAGACCGCTATAATGAATTCGAATATGATAAACCAAGGAGATATAAATGAGTAAAAATGCCAAAAAAGCTTTTCTCTCAAATGTAAAAGCACTGAAAAAAGACATCAATTCTTTTGTTAAGAAAAACAACATCAAAGAAGTTCAATCAACTATAAAAAAGATGGTTAAGCAAGCTGAGAAAGATCTGAAAAAATATGTTGATAAAGATGTGACTGTTATCAAAAAGAAATTTGATCAAGAAAGATCTCAAATTGAGAAACTACTACAAAAAACAATTGATATTGAAGTAAAAAGAGCGAACACTTTCTTAGAAAAGCAAAAGAAAGAAATCACAAAGCTTCAAAAAGCTATTGATCACTTAGGAGTTGCAGCGAAGAAGGCCACTAAGAAAGTTGCAAAGAAAAAGAAAGCCACTAAGAAAAAAGCCACCGCTAAGAAAGCGACATCAAAGAAAACGGCTAAGAAAAAAGTAGCTACTAAAAAGAAAACAACAAAAAAAGTCTAATTTGCTTAAATAAAGAAGGGCCTCATTCAAGGCCCTTCTTTTATGTCCCCAAAATGGTTAAAAGTATTTCAAAGATATCATTTTAAAAATTTAATTATTTTAAACTCGTGGCCTAAGTCGTGGTTGAAACCTCAGAACGATAAGGTCTCCACTTGCCTTGCCAGACATTAAGATAAGCGTTGGTGATAACTTGCTTCTTTTCATTAATTTCAATACACGCATAAGTGAGATTAGTAATGTTTTTATGTAGTCCTATATCCATAGAGGGAACTGGATTCCAGGTTCCTGTATTAAAATAAATCTTTCCTTCCGGAAACCTTCTCCATTCAGCGATATGAGTATGGCCCATAATCACAATATGAATATCTTCATGGCGATTAAAAATTCGTTTCGCAAACTTTTCATACTTAGGGTGAACGGTAAAGTTCGTTAAGACCTTCCAATTGGTTTTGAAATTTTTATTATATTTGGTGTAGTCTTTAAATTGAGTTTTAAATAGGTATTTAAAAACACTAATCCCTAAGGAAATAAAAAAACGAAAATCATGCAAAAAGCACCACTTAATATAAACAGAGAGCGGGCGAACCTTATCTATATAAGGGCGCTCTTTTTTAAGCAGTGGCATTAAATACATACAAAATAAACTTCCCCAAGGAAGATTTAAAATCTTGGTTCCATTTGGCCCATCAACAAAATATTTACTCTTGGGAACAGAATTAATTTTTTCAAAGCGGTGGCCATGCTCTATATGCACACCACCTTCAAGTAAGGTTTCTTTAAAATCTAGGGCCTCGCCAATTTCTTGCTTAAGTAACTCTTGGGCCTTGGGCCATACCACCGCAAAATCATGGTTACCCACAATATAAGTCATTCTTTTATTAGGCTTGCTGAGAAACTTCTTCAAGGCCTGAAAAAGCTGGGGATGTCCCTCGATAATACTTTTAATGGCCTTAACCGTATGTTCCTCAGTCCAAAGATGAGTGTAAACACCATCCACATCAATTTGGATAAGGTTGAGAATATCGCCGTTTAAAACCAGGTGAACGTCGGCGAAGTAATTTTTATTAGATGAATAGTATTCCAAAAACTCTATGAGTTTTTCATCTTCATCAAAATCTTCCAATATATTGAGCTGGCCATTTTTTAAAAAACGCCCTTTCCCAACATGTAGGTCACTAATAACAAGTATTAACATTTTTTCTCTTAAGTAATATTGATGACGACACTGCCTTTGCCACTTTTCTTGGAGTTGTACATCATATTATCTGCTATGGAAATAATCTCTTTCGCATTCTGTGCATCCTTGGGATATTCAGCAATACCAATGGAGGCACTCATATTATATTTTTTCTTTTTGGAAACTTCAAAAGCTTGCGCTTTAATACTGACTAATAGCCTCTGAGCAACTACTTTAGCATCCTCCGCATTCGTATTGGCCAAGATAATAATAAATTCATCGCCCCCATAGCGGTAAAAATAATCGGTCTGACGAATGGACTCTTTAAATAAAACGGCAAGCCTGCCTAGAATATCAGAACCTGCAATATGGCCATAATCATCATTTACATTTTTAAAATCATCAATATCGATAAAAAGGACACTGAAGATATTTTTCTCATTTATTAATAATTCTAGGTCTTGAAATAATTTTCTTTGATTATAAAGGCCTGTCACATCATCTTGGTAGGCAAGATCTTTAAAAAGATTTTTAAATTCAGTCGTATCTAAAAGAGATAAGGAGCTGCTTACCACTTTGTAAAAAAGCTCATTAATTAACTGAAAACAATTATCTCGCTCACGACTATCAGTAATCAGTTGAACATAAAGAGGCTGGGAATCATAAACACCTAAGTTAAATGTCACCACCACTTTTGACTTGCCTTCATAGAAACTGAGATAAGGGCTTTTGTGGTCTACATGGTTAAATAAATCATCTCGTGATTTATCTAAAAGCTTAGATAATTCAGAATCTACTTTTCTTTTCGAACTATAAATGAGTTGAGCTTTTTCATCCTTTCTTTGATAAAGCCCTATGACTTTCATTACTTCAAAAGGAATATATTCTTCCAGATAACTTTTAATTCTAATAATCAAATCATCCAAATCATAAAAGTCTTCGGCCATAATTTTAATAAGTTTAGAGGTCCCCAATAGTTCGTCATGCTCATTTACTTCACGCATCCTTCTATTAATTTCTGATACCATCTGCTTCAACCTTTCCGTTGGAATACTCTTGCTCACATAGATAATTTTCTTATCTAGTTCATGGTGTAAAGTAGCGTCACAATGAGCAACTATCAAGAGCTCGGGCCTTCTTTTTTGCAATTGATTAAGAAAATCTAGGTTTGCCTCATTCAAACTCACAAAAATCACGTCAAAAGTGTGTAAAAATTTATCTGAAAGGTTTTGGATGGGATTGCTCTCTTTCATCCACTCGACCGGATACTTGGATTTAAAGTCATAGACAGATGAGATTTCATCTTCCATTTTTTTATCATTTAAATTAAGTAAGACTTGGTATCGAATTTTCACTCTAAATATCCAGATTCTTTTTAAATTCTTCTATTTCAGGGGCATCCACTTCATCTAGTAAAGTCAGCGCCGAACGTAATGTGCTCATGACACTGCCAAGTTTTCCTTCCAGATCGACTCTGGCGTTAATATGCTTTTGCTCTTGAAGCGTGATGGTTTCCATTTCAAACTCAAGTGAATCTATTCTTCGCTTAAGCTCTAAAATCATCCTATCTCTATTTTTAAGCTGAATATCGGCATCGGCCTTAATAAGCTCTAACTGATTTTCAAGCTCTCGCTCTCTAGATTGAATTCTTTTTATATCCAGCCGTACTTTCTGATTAAGCTTTTCCACATCTTCAAGCAATTGCTTCTGCTTTTCAATGGCCATCTCTTTCTTCTGGTCACTAAGCTTTAACTTATATTGAAATTCATCAATCTGTTCTTCATATTTTCTTTTAAGAATTTTAAGCTCTATTTTTTTCTCATCTAACTCAGACTTAACACCAAGGCTCTCTTGCTTTGAATAATCTTCCTGATTATCGTATTTATTAAGCCTTTCTAATAAAGCATCTCTATCTTCTCTCAAATTTTGAATAGTTTCGGCCAAGCGACTAAGCTCTTCCGTATTATGAGACATTGAATGATGAGAAGCTGCTGGTGAACTCGTCACAGGTTCTGAATGAGTCACACCACTTTCATCTGAAGCTTGAGTTTCAAAATCTTGAACATACTCTTCCGGTGAACTACTTGGTACACTCATACCAGGTAAATCAGGTTCTTCTAAATCAGCATCCGAAGGTGTTAAATTTGGTAGATCATCATCCGGCCCTTCTGCCTGAGTATCAAAGGAAATATCCATTGTCTCATTGGATAATCCTTCCTCATCTTCTAGAGGATTAGGAGCAATTTCATCTGCAGTTGCAGTTAAATAGTCATCCAGTTCTGTTAATTGAGTCTTGGCATGATCTGATAATCCCTCAGAGTTTGTTTGGTTATCAGCACTTAAATCTGCAATAAAATCTGAATCTGTATTTTCATCAAGCTGAGATTGAATATCATCTGCGGTTGACTCATCACCGCCACTTAAATCTAATTCATCTACAGGTACATCATCTCCACCGAGATCAAGTGCGCCATCATCCGCGCCACCTAAATCGAGTTCTTCAACTGGAGCATCATCTCCACCCAGATCAAGACCACCATCATCGGTCGCACCACTTAAATCTATTTCATCTTCTGCGCCACCACTGAGATCGAGTTCATCCACTGGAGCATCATCTCCACCCAGATCAAGACCTCCATCATCGCCCGCACCACTTAAATCTATTTCATCAGTATCAGTGCCACCACTTAGATCAACTTCAGGTTGTGTTTCATCACTAGAAAAACTCAACTCCTCAGTGGCCTCAACTGCGGGGGCACTAAGATCGATTGCGACCTCATCTTCTGTATCCCCACCAAGATCAATAGAATTTTCTGATTCCAGGCCACCATCGGGGCCGAAATCGAGACCATCAGAATCAGACTCTGATTGTGTTCCAAACGCATAATCAAAATGTGATTGAATTTTTGAACTTATTTCCTGCTCACCAATAACATCATCCGGATTCATTCCCTGACTTTCCAGAACTGATTTGGCGCCATCATCTTCAGGCACTTCATTGGGCTCAAGTCCTTCAAGTGCGTAGGCAGAAAAAATATTTACTAACAATTTACTTTTAAAAGGAATTTTTAAATACCCGTCTGCTCCCTCTGAAGTTTGTTGATGCTCTCTTAATTGTGCAGCGTTCATTTCAGAGGAAACATAGAACCTTCTTACTTCTGTGTAATCTTTTAGAATTCTTTCGGTGATGAAATTTAATTCACTTTTCATCTCATCAAAATCAAAAATAAGAATAGCTTCATTCCCATTTTCTTCTATATCTAATGCCGCTTCTTCAAAGTTAGAAAATATTGATAGCGGAGTGCCACCAGGGATTCTCTCCAGCACATATTTGATATTTTTCGAACCTGAGTCAATTATCAAGACCCTCATTTGGACTCCAATGTATATCTAATATGATATCAAATACATAGGCTACTGCAATGCGAGTCAAAGCTTTCCCATTAATAACTGCTCTATTGCCTTTATTCTTCACTTAGTATTACTATAAATATGTGAGATTTTTGACCGATA